>JAZADA010000465.1:0-10549 GCA_036124135.1 Planctomycetota bacterium
CTGCCTGCAGTTCCTGGTGGTAGTCGAAGAGTTGCCGTTGAATGTCAAGGAACTGAACATCAACAGCCTGTACAGTTACGTGCGTCGCGCGGTACAGGCCTATGGTGTCTATAAACGGGCACGCCCCTTCCTGCAGGTTGCCGGCAAGGGGTATTACCTGGGCCGTTATGCGATGGGCGTGAATCCCGTCTCCATGGGTGCCTGGTGGATGTTGCAGTCCGTAGGGTCCCGCGGTGCCAAGGCGCTGGCAACGCGGGTTGTGAATCGGCAGGCACTAGGACTTCTTAACAATGTTGTCCGCGTGATTGGCTTTGAGGTGGCGACAATCTACGGTGGTGATTTTCGTCACCGAGATCCCAACTGGATTTATGGTGCAGAATTAAGTGAGTTACTTGCCACGTTTCCAGCCAGCGGCGAGATGTTGACACAGGCATTGGCTGAAGTGGGTGCTATCCAGCTACGCAGTGAATACGATCGCATCTACCTGTATCGATGCCTGGCCGCTGCCAGGAGCTGTCAGCCGCAACAGTACGGAGCGGCCACGGTGTTGACCGTTGGTGAGCGACAGGCCATCGCGGAACGGCTGCAACGTTTCGCGGCTCGGTTCCTGCCGGTGGAAAAATCTCGGCTGCAGAATAAATGGCGTTCCCAGGTAGAAAAACGATTGGGAATCGAGTTTGCCTCGATCATGCAAACCACGGATGTGACGCCGGCGCAGCGTCAACAGGCGCTGCAGTCACTGGCGGCCTATGTGCTGACCGTCAAGGAATATGAAATCTCCGCGTTGCCGGCGGCCCTGGAGGGACTGGTGGTTTACGAGGGACTGGAAGATGAGGATCGGCAAGCGCAGTGGGATCGCTGGCAGACCGATCCGCCCGTGCAATTCGAACCCCCGTCGTTGCCGTCCGGTTCATCCCTGGCTGAGGCGTACTTGCAGGACCTGGTCCAGTTGGCTGCTCGCCTGGCACCACGTCTGCCAACGGACCAGGCGGTAGTTCAGGTGGCGGGTTACGTTGGGTTGGACGAGGTGGGTATCAAGCGCCAGTTGGGGAATGCTTACCGCAACCAGTTACAGCAGTGCTGCCCGGACGGTCCCTTGCCCCAGCGTCTGCCGGTGACGGTCACGTGTGCCTTGCTCGACCTGCTGGAACCCGGGGAAACGATTCAGCGTGTCTATCGAGGTGTCCGGGCAATATCGTGTTTACAGGGAGAAGTCGTTTCGGGCCCCCGGAAATCCTGCTGGTTGGTTGCCGCTTCCCAACGAGCTGTGATGTTGTCTGACGCGGAAGAGATCCGCATGATGTGGCAGAGTAATGCGGGGGTCGAGATGGAAAAGCAGGCTGGCCTGGTGCGAAGCGACTGTCGCCTGACAGGGGGAGACTGGCTGGTCGATGACCAGGAACCGGTGAATCTGTTGATCACGGGGGACCCCCTGGTGGGCTACGACGAGTATTTTAAGCCCTTGGCTTCCTTGTTTGCCGGGTAAGCGATTCTTTGTGGCTGCCAGGGTCTCCTGGCTGGGAGCGGGTTGTCGCCGGCATGTCAAACAAGTCATAATGACTGCTTGACCGGTTTCCAGGTTCGGCGACCCCTGTCCCGCCTCGTTCCCCTGCTGTTTGTGAGGAGAGTTGATTCCATGACGACCTATCCCCAGTTTTTTCGGCTGCGTCAAAAGTTCGAAGGGCCTGTCGTGGAAGACGTGGCGAGTGAAGTGGAACAACAGCTGGCTTCCCTGTCCCTCTCGGGAAAAATTCAACCTGGGCAGAGCGTGGCGATCTCGGCTGGGAGTCGGGGGATTGCCAATATTCATATCATCATCCGTGGTATTTCCCAGCATTTGAAAGCGCTGGGGGCCGAACCGTTTATCGTACCCTCCATGGGTAGTCATGGTGGAGGCACGGCCGAGGGTCAGCAGCAGATCATCGAGTCGTATGGAATCACGGAGGAATTCTGTGAATGTCCCATTCGGGCCAGCATGGAAACGGTCGTGGTCTGCGATGCCGAGGAAGGATTTCCGGTTCACTTTGATCGCCATGCATACGAGGCTGATCACGTCTTTGTATGTGGCCGCGTGAAACCTCACACGGGTTTCCATGGTGACATTGAAAGTGGCCTGATGAAGATGATGTTGATTGGACTGGGTAAACATACCGGAGCTGCGATTTACCATCGCGTAATCATGAATCATAGTTTTGGGCAGATTGTTCGCAGCGTGGCGAAGGAAGTTCTGGCCAAATGTCGCATCGTGGGTGGGTTAGCCATCGTCGAGAACGCCTACGATGAGACCGCCAAGCTGGCCGCAATTCCCCCGGATCAATTCGAGGAAGAAGAAAAGAAATTGTTGGTCCTGGCCAAGCAGTTGATGCCGCGCCTCCCCTTTGAGGATGCGGATATCCTCACCATTGATGAGATTGGCAAGAATATCAGCGGATCAGGAATGGATACCAACGTGGTAGGTCGCAAGTACCTGGACCACCGTGCTGCAGACGATGAATATCCCAAGGTCAAGCGGATTATCCTGCGCGGATTGACCCGGGATACACACGGTAACGCGACTGGCCTGGGCCTGGCAGAATTCTGCCTGTCTCGCCTGATCCGGGAAATGAATGTCGAGGCGACACGTGTGAACTGCCTGACCGGTGGACATCCCACCGGGGCCATGGCACCGTTGGACTACGAGACGGACCGAGAGACACTGGATGTGGCACTCTCGACGATTGGCTACGTCCAGCCCCAGGATGCTCGGCTCATGTGGATCCACGATACGTTGGATGTGGCTGAAGTGGAATGTTCGGCCGCCTACTGGGATGAAGCCAGTCAACGAGATGACCTGGAGGTGTTAACACCGCTGCGTGATCTGCCGTTGGATGAAGATGGGAATCTTCCGGAGATCGGCTCCCTGTCACCCCAGAACTGAATCCCAGGAGAGGAGAGGTTCCTTGGCCAAGCAGCGTCCTGAAGATATTTGTCCGCGTCCTGCGACCCAGCTAGACACAACGACGCATCCCCATGCACCCCCGATCCAATTGACGTCCGTCTGGGAATGTGAAAGTACCGACCAGGCGAACCAGCTGCTGGAAGGTGAAATCAGCGGATACGTTTACCAGCGGGATGGGCATCCCAATGCAGATATGTTTGCCGAGCAATGTCGCTTGCTGCATGGGGCCGAGTGCGTGGCAGTTACTTCTTCCGGGATGGCTGCCCTGGCTGCCGCCATCCTTTCCCAGGTCAGCCACGGAGATCACCTGCTGGTCAGCAACCAGTTGTATGGTCGAAGTGCCCAGCTGTTGACCTCGGAAGCTGAGCGTTACGGCGTGGAACATACGATGGTGGATCCTCACGATCTGGCGGCATTGGAGTCGGCGTTCCAGCAGAACACACGGATGCTGGTAGTGGAGACGATCACGAATCCCCAGCTGCGCGTGGCGGATTTGGCCCAGCTGGCTCAGCAGTGTCACCACCACGATTGCCTGTTGCTGGTCGATAATACGTTTGCCACACCGGCTCTCTGTCGACCGTTGGAACACGGCGCTGACCTGGTCATGGAGAGCGTCAGCAAAATGATGAATGGTCACAGTGATGTGATGCTGGGGATGCTGGCTGGCCCGTCACGACTGTGGGATCGTGTCCCCCAGGCAGTGGCTGCCTGGGGGCTGACCAGCAGTCCTCTCGATTGTTGGCTGGCCCTGCGGGGACTGGGAACCTTACCATTGCGATTGCGCCAGGCCTCCAGTAACGCGCAGGCAGCTGCTGAATTTCTTGCTGACCAGTCACGGCAGGTGGAGTCGATCCAGTACCCGGGTTTGCCGTCACACGCGGACCACGTCCTGGCCTGTCGGCAATTTGGAGACCAATTTGGTTCGATGGTGACATTCAACCTGGCAGGAGGTCAGCCTGCTGCAGACAGTTTCATCCAGGCAGCCGCCGGCTTTCCGTTCTGTCCGTCGCTGGGTGAATTGTCGACGACGTTGAGTCATCCGGCATCGACCAGTCATCGCAAGCTCAGCGAGGCGGACCGTGCCCGGGTAGGTATTACCGGGGGAACCATTCGGTTGTCGGTAGGCGTGGAATCGCCAGGGTATATCCTGGAATCATTAGCGCAGTGTTTTTCGGCCATGGAATGCTCTTGATGGCAGGAATGCGGCGATTACCAAATTCGGCTGGACGCAGCGTATGGAACTGATATAGTTGATGCGCAGTCGTTGATCGTAATCTCGGCGCGTGTTTGTAATCGGCGGAGAATGGTATGGCGAAAGAAGAAGCACTGGAAGTTGAAGGCACGGTAACACAGGCGCTGGCCAACACGCGCTTTCGCGTGCAGTTGGAAACCGGTTCGGAGGTCCTGGCCCATGTGGCGGGACGCATGCGAAAACATTTCATCCGCATTGTGCCTGGAGACAAGGTGCGGGTCGAACTGTCCCCCTATGATCTGACCAAGGGTCGGATTACATATCGAGAACGATAGATCTGTAGAACGGGGAGCGTGATTTCCTTGCTGGAACCCCCTGTTGCCAGCGGACTTCTGTCGTAGTGGTGGCCGTGCAGATGCTGTCACGCAAGCTGGAATCAAGCAGTGAATTCCTCGCTGCGGTGATTACATCGCTGGTAAAAACGAGTTACAATAAACCAGTCCCATGGTTTTCGTGTGCCTGGCTTGTTGACAGAAACGTTTCTTTCACCCTGCCGGTACATGGACTGAGCCGCTGTCCTGAAACTGCATCTTGCAGTTAGCCATGATGGAAGGGCAGCATTTTCTGCATGATGCGAGGGACGTCCAGAAACCGGGCAACCGGGAGTTCTTGTTCAACAAGACAAACGCTTTGGGCCAGCGGCATGGTGACATTTTAACGAATCAGGCATTCGCCATTTTTCAGCGAAAAACATAATTAGGAGAAATCAGTCGTGAAACACGCAAAGCAATTCATCGTGATGATGGTGATGCTCACCATTGCAGTGGCCCCATGGTCTCAAGGCCATGCCCAAACTGCCACCAAGCCTGCTGCCATTATCAGCCTTTCCAGCATTGATGAACTGGTGGGTGATGCCAAGCACGTGGTAGCCGCTGTTGGCATCCCGGGCGTGGACGATCAGTTGACTGCCATGCTGGATCCTTTCACGGCAGGTATCGACCGATCCCGAGCTATTGGAGCCGTGGTGGCCCTGGGTGGTGATCTCGGTTTCACCGTGAAGGCCTTTATCCCCGTGAAGAATTTCAACCAGACCATCCAGTTGGTCGAAGCTCAGTTGGGCCCCGCCAAAGATGCTGGCAACGGTATCAAGGAATTTAACGGGCCGGTTAATATCTTCGTCAAGGAACAGGATGGCTGGGCACATATCAGCCAGGGCGTTGAGGGATTGGCCAGCTTGCCAAAGGATCCGTTGAAGCTGCTGGGTGGCCTTGATAAAAGTTACGATTTTGCCCTGCGTGCCAATATCCAGGCAATCCCGGCGTTGTTCCGTAATATGCTGATCAGCCAGATGAAGGCAGGTGTCGAGGCGACCCTTGAGCGTCAGCCTGGCGAAAGTGACGAAACTTATGAAGTGCGTCGCAAGGCAGTTCAAAACCAGGTCAAGCAAATGGAAAAGCTGGTCAACGAAGTTGAAGAGCTGACCATCGGCTGGAACTATGACCAAAAAGGGGCCGGTACTTATTTCGATATGGGTATCACCCCGGTGAAGGGATCGTCACTGGGCAAGGGATTTGCCGTCATGGCCGATCTGAAATCAGATTTCGTTGGATTTCAGTCAGCGGATGCTGCCATGCGGATGAACGTTACCACCAAGGTACTGCCGGAAGAGGCCGAGGAAACGAAGGTCATGTTGAGTAGTCTCCGCCAACAGGCCCTGAACGAATTGGACAACGACAACAGTATTCCACCGAACGTTCAGCAAATGCTCAAGGAAGTCCTGAGCGATGTCCTGGATGTCGGCATGGAAACGCTGGAAGCCGGTACCATTGATGGTGGCATGGCAGTGTTCCTGCGGGATGGCTCGGTCCAGGTCGGCGGTGGATTCCATGTCGTGGGTGGCAAGAAACTGGAATCAGCGGTGAAGAAGATTCTCAAGCTGGCCCAGGAGGAGGAAGGCTTCCCCGAGGACGTTCAAATTCGATTCGATACGGAAGTCTACAAGGGCATTAGCTTCCATACCATTAGCGTACCTGTTCCGCCCCAGGAAGAGGCTCGCCAGATCTTCGGCGAAGAACTGCAGGTTGCCTTGGGAACCAGTGATGGCAGCATTTATTTCGGCGTTGCCTCCAATAGTGTTTCCTTCCTCAAGGGAGTCATTGACAAGAATGGTTCGGCAGGCAGGAAAGATGTTCGTCCCATGGAGATGAGCATGGCCTTGTTGCCGATCCTGGAATTTGCTGCCAGCATCGAAGGTGCTGACAATCCCATCGTCAACGCCATGATTCGTCAGCTGAAAACAGCGTCTGGAAAAGATCATGTGTCACTGAGTGTTACCATGGAAAAGGAAACGAGCAGTGCGCTTTATCGGTTCCAGCTGGAAGAGGGAATCATCAAGGCCATTGGAGCAGGTGTGCAGGCAGGTATCGCCGGTGGACTGGGATTCTAGTTTGAAATGCCACCTATCGATCTTGATCAAGACGGTGTCGGGTCCGCCAGGTCCGACACCGTTTTTTCTTTCCCAGGGGCAGGATAGAAGCCGTGGTGGAGGGATCTTCTCAACAACGGGATGATAAGTTACCGTGACACCTGCTGGTGATCGATGTAGTTAATCTTACGGAGCGATGCGGCAACATGACAACAGGGAACGTGGCAGCACAACTACGCAATGACATCGTCGGTATTCCGGTTGCTGACCTGGCTGCCGAATTCGGTACGCCGACCTATATCTATGATGCCTCGATCATTTGCCAACGCGTGGAACAACTGCGGGCCTTTGACGTGATTCGCTTTGCGCAAAAAGCCTGTTCAAATCTTGCCGTTGTTGACCTGGTTCGCCGACAGGGAGTCCGAGTCGATGCGGTTAGCGCTGGTGAAATCCATCGCGCACTCCAGGCCGGTTACCAGCCAGGCCAGGATGAAGAGCCCCCAGAGATCGTGTTTACCGCTGATCTTTTCGATCGACAAAGCCTGGACCTGGTCGTCGAACATGATATCCATGTCAACGTGGGGTCACCTGACATGATTAGCCAGTATGGGGCGCGGGCGCCTGGAAAATCGATTACGCTCAGGATCAATCCGGGCTTTGGCCATGGTCACAGCCAGAAGACAAACACCGGGGGAGAACAATCCAAGCACGGCATCTGGTACGAGCAGGTTTCTGAATGCCTCCAGAGAGCAGCAGAATATGAACTCCAGATCACCGGAGTGCATATGCATATCGGTTCGGGTACCGACCTGGAGCATTTGGCCCAGGTATCGCAGGCCATGGAAAAGACGGTCGCGGAAGTTGGAACCACGGTGAAATCAATTAGTGCCGGGGGCGGTTTGCCGACCCCTTATCACCAGGATGACGAACCGATTGATATTGCCAGCTACTTTTCCATCTGGGATGACAGTCGCCAACGACTCCAGCAGCAACTGGGTCACGACCTGTCGCTGGAAATTGAGCCCGGGAGGTTCCTGACCGCCGAAAGCGGATTTTTGTTGACAGAAATCTGTAGCATCAAAAAGATGGGACAAAATTGTTTTTACCTGGTAGACGCTGGCTTTAATAACCTGGCCCGCCCCATTCTTTATGGGTCTTACCATCCCATGACACTGGCGCCCGTCGCTGCAGTGCCAACGGACTGCCAGGACGTCGTGGTGGGTGGTCCGCTCTGTGAATCTGGAGATATTTTTACCCAGGAAGAGGGAGGCTTCGTCAGCCCCAGGTCGCTCCCCGTTGCCCAGGTGGGCGATTACCTCGTGATCGAGTGTGCCGGAGCCTATGGTGCGGTCATGGGATCCAATTACAATTCGAAGCCGCTGGCCGCCGAAGTCCTTGTCCAGGACGGTGTTGCCCAGCTGATTCGCAGCCGTCAGTCCTTTGAAGATTTGCTGCGAGATGAGCAAATTCCGGGTTAGGCACTGTCTGATAGCACTTGGGAGTCTCGCTGCCAGTGCTCGGATTGATAAAATCTCTCCAGCCGGGGGCAAGGAGCGGTTGGCCGCCGGCCGATGACTAGACTATAATCACCTCTCCCGGTTTCCTTGATCTGCGTGGAAACGGGCTATTGTAAACGCAGTTGTTTTCGGAAAGTTGCGACCATGGCCAAAGACGGTCCACGAACCAAGGCACCCAAGAACCTGGCGATCATCAACGCCGATAATTGCACGGGCTGCGAGTCCTGCCTCGAGGTATGTCCGGTCGATGATTGCATTCGGTTGATTGAATATTCCCTGGGTGTTAAGGGAGTTCAGTCCTGGTGTGAAATCGATCCGGAACGATGCACGGGCTGTAATGTCTGTATCCAGCTTCCCCAGAAAAAGACGAATCCACATGCCCTGGTGGTTTGTCCCTGGGATGCGATCGAGTTGATACCGACCGAGAATGCAGCGCAAGTGATGGCCGATATTGGTGGACCACCCGATTACATCCGGGAAAACTGGGATCGATTGGTCGGCACTGCTCAGCACCTGGCTGAATTGAAAGCGGGAACCTGATCCGGAAAGTCCGGACTGGATTTACCAAAACGCTTCGCGGTTCCAGCACTTACTGTTCCGGCACTTACTGGCCCAGCTTTTCCTGGCACGCTTTCAGGTAATCAATACTTTCTTTCGCCAGTGCCTCCACCCCAGGATCGTAGTCAAAAACTTCCACGCAGCACCAGCCGTCGTACTGGACGTCCTGCAGTGCTTTCAGGATCGGCACGAAGTCAATGTCTCCCATGCCGGGACCGCGTCGGTTGGCATCGTTGGCGTGAAAATGGATCATGTGTTCTGCATGCTTGCGAATGATTTGATCAACAGGCGTTTCTTCCGTTGACATTGCCTTGACGTCCAGGTGCAGCTGGCAGGCGGGTGAATCAACCATTTCCACCAACTGGACTCCCAGGTCGGCTGTCAGCAGGAAGTCCCCTTCTTCGGGACCCAGCGGCTCCACGGCCAGTCGGATGCCCAGCTCCTGGAACGTGGGCATGCAACGTTGTAATACCTCGGCTGCATGGCCCATGGCTTCGTCCATGGAGACACCGGGAAGCAAGTTGCGCTGATGGGGTGAGCCGAGCACCATGATGTCGCCACCCAGGTCACTACAAAGTCGTCCCAGGTCTTCCAGGTAAGCGGTCGTTGCCTGGCGCACTTCTGCTTCCGGGGAGGTCAGGTAAAAACCCTCGGTAAATGCCAGCAACCAATGCAGTCCGAGAATGGTGAGCCCGGCATCTTCTGCCTGGCGTCGCACGGTGGCGCGTTCTTCGGGCGTGATCAGGCGAACATCCTTGTTGATCGTGAACGGTGCAATTTCCAGTCCGCGGTAACCACAGTCGTAGGCAAACTGGAACGCTTTCTCAAACGGCCAGTCTTGAAAAGTTTCATTGCAGATTGCGTATTTCATCATTCCAGACCTGGTAAAGACTTTTGACAGGATGATTCCGTAGCAAGATCCTCGCTACGGGTAGTTTTGCTGGTTTTTTTACTGGCCGATGTTTTCAGCCGCTTGCCCTTGCGGGTGCTGGGCGCACTGATCAGCGGTTCCTCGGCTCCATCCAGGACGTCTCCAGGCTGGATTGCGGCCAGGCGCTGTTCCATGTGGGTGACGTAGTTTTCCGAGAGTTCGTAGCCCAGGTATTGGCGTTCCAGTTTCTTGGCCGCGGCCAGGGTCGTGCCGCTGCCGGCAAAGGGATCCAGTACGACCTCGCCCGGTCGACTGCAGGCACGGATAATACGGCCCATCAGTTGCTCGGGCATCTGGCAGCCGTGGAAACCACTGCGTTCCTTGAAGGTCCCGGCGACACGGGGGAAATACCAGGTATCTTCCTGGGAGGTGAAGCTGCCGGGAGTATCCTGGGGTCGCAGGATCCACGTGTCATCCGGAAGGCGGCCCTTGGGATTAGCCCGCTTGTCTCCGTAGACTAACTGCCGGGCCGAAGGAACACGGATTTCATCGTTATTAAACGTGAACTGCTTGGGATCCTTGACCATGTGAAACAGGTGCGCGTGTGAACGACTGAACTTGTTCGTGCAATTGACGCCAAACGTGTAATACCAGATGACCCAGCTGCGACAGGTTAACTGGTGATCCTGTTGCATCAGCACCTTGAGTTCGGCAGCGTATTCGTCTCCGATGGCCAGCCAGAAGGTGCCGTCATCTTTCAAGACCCGAACGACCTGTTCAATCCACTGGGAGCACCACTGAAGATATTCATCCTGCTCGCGACGATCTTCGTAAACATCGTACTCGTAGCCGATATTGAAAGGCGGGTCGGCGAAAGCCAGGTCCACGCTGCCCGATTCCAGCCCCGCAAGGCCAGCCAGGCAGTCTTCCTGGTGAATGGTGTTCAGCGTGACAGGCAAGGCTCGAATCCTTTCTTCGAATTGCCAGTGTTTGGTGCGCCTGGCCAAAAGTTAGCGGCCAACGGCGTTTATCGTACCACGAACATTAA
>JAZADA010000466.1:0-5818 GCA_036124135.1 Planctomycetota bacterium
AGGTTCTTGGCTCCGTGTTCTGTTATTTCCAGCGAGGCTGCAATCTGTGCCCGCGGGACCCGCTCCCGGAATCTCATTTCCAGGGCACCTCGCGCCCGCTGGGAAAGCGCCTCGAGACATTCCCGTAATCGTTCCAATAGCTCCTCGCCGTTATCCGTGGACACCCAGCGGCTCCACGTGGTCTCCACTTCCTCGATATTTTCAACCAGCATGACGCGCTTGTCGCGACGCTTGGCAGAAATCAGCAGGTGATAGGCGACGCGTCTTAAATAAGCCGCCGTGGCTGCCGTGTTGTAGTTGTCAAATGGCTTGGTCAGGACCTTGAGAAAGGTTTCTTGGGTAAAGTCATCGGCCTGCTGTGAATCACATCCCAGGGCACGCAGATAACGCCAAACACCGGCCTGGTGTTCCTTGATAATCTGTGCCGGGTCAAACCCGGTGGCCTTGGACGTGGAAACAGTTTTCATGCCAGCCCATTCTCAGGAAATGACTACGGTTATAGTGGTTGAAAATCGTGAATGTACTCACGAACAACAGGAAACAACCCGTTTTTTAGCCAGTAATGGTGGTGGAGCGATCAATCGCTGGAAACAAGTAATCGTTTGCAAAAAAGGACCGGGACTTACGCCCCGGTCCCCCTTGCTGATCTTACATGTAATGCCAGCAGTCCATGGTGACTACCGGGAATATCAATCCTGACCTGATCCGTTGCACATTAAGCAAACAGTTCCTTGATCACCTTGCCACTGTTAGCAATTTTCATGGGACGTCCACTGCGACTGGTAAAGGTCGTCTGGAGCGAAATCCCCAAGGCCTTGCAGACCGATGCCATGACATCCTGTGACGTGTAAGGTTCGGTTTCGACACGGGTGCCATCGTCATTGGTAGCACCGACAGCAATACCACCGTTCATGCCAGCACCACCAACGAGGACACTCCAGGATCGCGCCCAGTGATCGCGACCGGCGTTTCCGTTGATCCTTGGCGTACGGCCAAACTCACCCATCCAGATAATGGCCGTATCTTCCAGCAGGCCACGTTCTTCGAGGTCCTCGACGAGGGCACTCATGGCCTTGTCCATTTCCGGCAACTTGTTATCAGCCAGCGTCGTATGGATATTTTGATGGTTGTCCCATCCACCCAATCCGACCTCGATGAAGGGTACACCCTGCTCAACCAGGCGTCGTGCCATCAAGCAGCCGCGCCCGAAGTTGGTCGCACCATAGCGTTCCTTGACGTCTTCCGGTTCGCTGGCAACCTTGAAGGCATCCATCTGCTTGCTGGTCATCAGGTTGAGGGTTTTCTTCAGGATCTTTTGATGATCAGTGGCAGCAGAGCCACGTTTTTGATCGATAAAGCCCTTCTCGATCAGGTCGAGTGCGTACATGCGTTGCATCAAGCGTTCATCATCGAGTCCCATTTGAAGGTTGCGCACCTGTCCGTTGCTGTTGACGGAGAAAGGAGCCCAAGCCATTCCCAGGAAGCCTGGTCCGATGGACCCGCCACCGACCGAGACGAACGGAGGAATTTCCAATTCTTCTCGCTGATGCATCAACTGGTGCGAAAGGACCGCGCCATAGCTAGGATGCTCAATGTTGGGATTGGGCACGTAGCCAGTATGCATGTAGTAGCGTCCGCGGCCGTGATCCGCTTCCCGCGTACTCATTGATCGAACAATGGCCATGTGATGCATTTGCTTGGCAAACAACGGCATATGTTCGGTGATCTGGGCGTTACCAGAGGTTGCAATGGGACGGAAAGGACCGCCAGTGGCAGCACCCGGTTTCAGGTCCCACAGGTCGATGGTTGCAGGACCGCCGCCCATCCACAACAGGATAGCCGATTTGCGTCGTTTCTTTAGATCCTGGGCATGCGTGAGCATCGTCTGGCCCATACTCAGTGCTGGAACCGTCAGTGCTGATGCACCGGATAAATGCTTCATGAAATGACGTCGCGACATTCCCTTGGGAGTTACCAGATTAGTCATGATTTATGTTCTCCTACAGAACGGTGCGCCCCGAAAGGCCAAAAGCGAATCTGTTTAATGAAAGTGTGTGGATTGGGTAAGTACAGGTTTAATGATTAAGAATGAATTCATTGCTGTTCAAAACGGCCCACCAGATGTCCTGGAGAGCGCCCGTGACGTCACCCTTGCGGGCCAACAGAAGCTGGTTCGCCACGGTAAGTTCCTTCTTGGTGGGTTTTCGTGCCAACGCGGTCATGAACAACAGGTTGATTTTTTGTACCGAACGTGTGCTGTCCTTGGCGACGCCAGAAAGAAAACTACCATTGTCCTTGGATGTGGCCCGTTTGATCAGGTCACCGTTAAACATCATCAAAGCCTGGGGAATGGTACCGTTGAAGGTCGTGGTTTCCTCCCCATCATCGGTTCCAAAGGCGACAATAAACTGTCGTAGCCAGTCACCCTTGGCTTTTTCCTGCTCGCTATAGCTACCACGCGTCTTCTGCGCCTCTGTGGCAATAACCAGTGACTCATATAATTCTTCGGCACGCATCTGTCGCAGGTAAAAATGACTGAACTTGGGGGTTTCACCCATGAGTGGATCATCAACTTTAACATTCGTTGTATTAGTACGACTGGAAAGAGCATAGGGCTGACTCAGCGTGATCCAGCCGATCAGCGGTTTTAGATCAAAGTTCTTTTTACGAACCTGGCCCGCCAGATAATCTAGCAGGGCTGGGTGCGTAGATGGATTGTGAGGTCCCATGTCATCAATCGGTTTGGTGAATCCATATCCCATGAAGTGCGCCCACATGCGATTGACAATGGTTTTCTCCAGGTATTCCGAGGAGAGAATCAGTTTACCCAGTTCCTTGCGGCGAATCACGTCTTCCACATAGCCGCTGCGTCCGATACTGGTGCCGTCCACGAAAACCGGGTAGGCAACCTTGGTAAGTCCGTTGCGTAACTCGTAGAAAATATCCGCTTCCAGTGCTTCACCGGTACCGCCTTCACCTGCAAAATCCTGGTCAATTAACTCGGCTCCCGAAACGGTGCGTGTGCCGGGAACAAACCTTCGCAAGGCCCGGGTTTGTCGGAAAAAAGCATTCATTTCCCAGAACTTCTGCTGCTTCCATTCATTGAATGGATGGTTGTGACACTGCGTACACTGAACCTGGAGCCCAAGGAAGATCTTGGCCGTTTCAGCGGTTGCCCGAGAAGCTTTCTCATCGAGTTTCATGGTCAGGAAATTGACCGCCCCGTTGAAGTTTTCAGCCCCGGGTGAGTTGTGGCCGGTTGCCGTAACCAACTCGTGAACCATCTTGTCGTAATACTTGTTGCGAGCAAACGAATCTCGCAAGTACTTCTGTAGCCCCTCTCGATTGGTGAGGCTGTTGCGTTCCGTACCGCCACTGCGACCGATTAAGACATTTGTCCAGATCGTCGTCCAGTTCCGGGCATACTCCTCCGTGTAACTCTCGTCGTACAGTAACTTGGCCACGAGCTTCGTTCGCTTGTCAGGATCCTTCGCTCCCAGGAAGGTATTCAACTCGTCAACGGTTGGAATACGGCCCAGGATATCCAGGTACAATCGTCGTACCCACTCTCCGTCCGTGGCCGTTGCGGAAGGGGTAATTTTGTATTCTTTCCAGGTTTGCCGTACCTGTTCATTGATCATGCGGACTTCAGGAATTCCACTCTCTGCAGCAGAATATACGGCTACTTTTTGCCCCGGCGATTGCTGGGCCTGCACCTGGTTGGATACTAGTGCTACGAGGAATCCACTCAATAGCATCCATGAGCAGCAAATCCATCCACCATTAAGAACCTGGTTTTGACGATTTCTCATAGTGATCCTTTGCAATCTGTGGGCAAATGTACGTGGCCTCGAGAACTGATAACCCGCCAGCTGCCTTGCTTTTCTGTGCTACCCAAGACACAAGTGCACAGCTTGTTAAAAAGTACTCCCTGAAAACCGAGGATTGTTGCCAATTTCAAGTAAAAATCGGACACCAATGAGGTTTTCAGTTAACAGCTCGAGACAGTTAACTATTTTAGCAGATTTTTGACGAGCGAGAACCAGAACGTTCCCCTTGTGGAGTGTATTATTTTGCCACAAGTGCATTGAAATAATACAGTTAAAATAGAACAGTCGCCTGCCGGCCCGTGGGTCTCACGGGCCGGCAAGCGGCTGACCGAGGAGGATAAACTCCCCTTTGACGATTTTCACAGTTTACGTGTCTGCTTCAAACGGTTCTCAGTATCCGATAGCTTCGTTTCCTCGGCTACCGACTGAAAATACTTGATTTTCAGTGATTCGACAGCTTTCGTGGGATCATAACTGGAATCTCCCGCAAAGCTGTCGCTGCCTTTTCAAGGGTTCCGACCCCTCGTTTGCCTACTTCTCTGTACCGGCCCCGTGGTCATCTCCGTTCCGAGAGAGAATTCCACTTACCGAGAACGTGTGATCAATAAATGCAATTTGCGTGCCAATGTGCATTGGGGGGCTTTTTCATCATTTTCCTGGCCCTTTGGTAGGGACTAGGTGGAGCCCTTGAAGTGATTCTCGAAGAGTCGCTGGAACAGGGGACATCGATCGAGCAATTCCTCGAGGGTTCCCTGGTCGACCAGGGAGCCGGCGTCCAGGACCAGGATGCGATCTGCGAGGCTCAGGGAACTGGCGCGATGCGTGATCAACAGCGTGGTGCGGTCCTGGGTAAACTGTTGCAAGGCCTCGTGAATCAGGCTTTCGCTTTCCGGATCGATCTGGCTGGTTGCTTCATCCAGGATGAGGATATCCGGACTCCGCAGGATGACTCGGGCCAGGGCAATGCGTTGGCGTTGACCGCCGGAAAGTTTACCGCCTGCTTCTCCGACCATGGTCTGGTAACCACCGCTGAGCTGCGTACGGATAAAATTGTCCGCTCGTGCCTGTCGGGCTGCCGTGAAGACCTCTTCATCCGTGGCACCAGGTGATCCATAGCGAATATTTTCCATGACGGTCGTGTCGAATAACATGGTTTGCTGTGAGACCAGGCCAAGGATCTTTCGTAATTCTTCAAGCCGTAATTGCCGCAGATCTATATCGTCGATGCTAATGAAACCACTAATGGGATCATAAAAACGAGGAATCAAGTTAGCCAGGGTGCTTTTGCCGCAGCCATTGGGTCCCACGATAGCGATCGTTTCACCGCGTGAAATACGGAGATTAAAATTGTTAATAATGGGTTGATCAGGCGTATAGTGAAAATTGACGTCGTGAAAAACCATGTCGCTTTGCATGGTGGTTAAGGATTGTGGGTTTTCAACCTCACGAATGGTGGACTTCCGGTCGCATAACTCATAGATGCGGTCCGCCGCCGCAGAACTGGCCTGTAACGACGCAAAGACACCGGCAATCTTTCTCAGGGGGTCACTGGACCCTATTAAAAAAGCATAAAAGGTGATTCGGGCACCAAATCCAAGCGGCCGTGTCGACATGCGAAGACCAAGGAGGTGCGTTTGGTGATTGAGCACGAGGTATCCACCAGCAAGCATGGCCAGGCAGATGACAGAGATTCCCATTAATTCGGTCGTTGGTCGAATCAAGGAATTGTACTTGGCGATGCGCATGGATCGTCGGTAATAATTCCAGGCAGTTTTATCGAACCGTTGTTTTTCAGCTTGTTCTGTTGTGAACGCCTTGACCACCACGATTCCGGAAAACGTTTCACTCAACACCCCGTACAGAGTGGTCATTTCTTCCATCGCTCGACGACTGGCACGCTTGATGCTGCTAGCCAATCGACTGACCGTGTAGACGGCCAGTGGAGCAATGATCATTGACAACAGGAGAAGACGCCAGCAAATCATGCA
>JAZADA010000467.1:0-3145 GCA_036124135.1 Planctomycetota bacterium
CGCCGACAACGAACTACAAGCCGACGATCCTCAGCTCTCCCGTGATGAGCAAGTGGCCATGCTGAACAAGAACGTCCTCGTGGCTACCACTGCCCCGGAGGGAAAACCTCACCTTGACGAGTCGATCCAGTACATCTTTTCCTGGAAGGAACCCGTTCAGCTCAAGGAATTGCGCTGCTTAAACATCCGGGGTGGCAGCCAGTTACAAGTGGCCCTGTACAGCAAGAGCGGCCAGGAGATTGGCAATCGCCAACTCGCGGCCAATGCGGCACAGGTACAGCTCCAGAAATTCCAATGGAAAGAAACCCCCTCAGGCCCGGTTAGCCGAATGGTTATCAGCCTGCCTCCCGGTGGCGCGATCACCGGCCTGCGATTCGTCTGGGGAGGTCACATCCCCAGTGCCTGGGAAGCCCGGTTACCCTTCCTCTCCAGGCTGATTCACAGTCCGTTCACCAAGGCGCTGGCCAAGCCGGAGATCCAGTATTCGATCCGCCTCAGCCTGATCTCGTGCACGATTACCGCGATCCTCTCGCTCTGGGTTGCCATCCCCATCGGCTACCTGATGTCGCGATACCGCTTTTTTGGACACAGCTTGCTGGATGCCATCCTGGACATCCCGATCGTACTGCCACCGCTGGTGGTGGGACTCAGCCTGCTCATCGCCTTTCAAGTCCTACCGGTCGTCATTCGCGAAATCGTCGTCTACGAAATTCCCGCGGTTATCCTTGCCCAGTTCATGGTGGCCTGTGCCTTTGCGGTACGGACCATGCGTGCCACTTTTGACCAGATTGACGTGCGTCACGAACACGTGGCATTAACCCTCGGTTGCAGTCGCTTCCAGGCCGTTCACCGGGTGGTACTACCAGATGCCTCGCGTGGTGCCTTAACGGCCGCCACGCTCGCCTGGGCTCGTGCCCTGGGGGAATTCGGACCGCTGTTAATTTTCGCAGGTGCAACTCGCAACAAGACCGAAGTCCTATCGACAACGGTCTTCCTGGAGATGAACGTCGGCGATCTCGGGGCGGCTGTAGCGGTCTCGTTAATCATGGTTACCGGAGCTGTCCTGGTCCTCATTGTTGCCCGTATCTGGGGAACACGCAGCATGGCCATCTAAGAAAGTAGACCCGTGATCCAGCTAAATGACATTGCCATCACTGCCGGAGATTTCCAACTGTCGGAGATCAACCTCACGATTGCGACCGGCAAATACGGCGTTTTAATGGGACGCACCGGCAGCGGCAAAACCACCCTGCTGGAAGCAGTCGCCGGACTCTCCCAGGTCACCGCGGGGCAGATCATCCTGGGAGACACGGATGTCACGGACATGAAACCTTCTCAACGTAACATTGGCTACGTTCCCCAGGATGGTGCCCTGTTCAACACCATGACGGTGCGAGATCATCTCAGTTTCGCCCTAACCATTCGCAAGACACCTTCAGCGGAAACCAAGCAACGTGTTACCGAACTGGCCGAGATGCTGGAGATCACCCACCTGCTGGATCGCCGCCCCTTCAAGCTCAGCGGCGGCGAACGTCAACGTGTGGCCCTGGGCCGGGCACTTTCATTTCGCCCGACCACCTTGCTGTTAGATGAACCACTCAGCGCACTGGACGAGCAAACGCGTGACCAGATTTGCGCCCTGCTCGATACCATTCAAAACCACACAGGGGTTACCGTGCTGCACATCACGCATAGCCTGGCCGAAGCAGAACGCCTGGCAGACTGCCTGTTTCGCCTCGAGGGAGAGATCCTTCCCGACAGCGATTTCCAGGGCAAAGTCAGCCCGCTACCGGCAGCAACTCCCGATACGGGTTAAGTGACCAGTCCACGTACCCCCTCAAGACGAACCCCCCAAACAAGCCTATAATCAAACGACACACAATCACCCCTGTTTTTCGCTGAAAGAAAGTGAACACGATGAAAATTGCAATGATCCAGACCAACAAAGGCAATATCCGCTTGGAACTGCACGACGACAAGGTACCCAAGACCGTCGAGAATTTCGAGAAACTGGCCAACGATGGCTTCTACAATGGCCTTACGTTCCACCGCGTTATCCCTGACTTCATGATCCAGACGGGCTGCCCACAGGGAACCGGCACCGGCGGCCCTGGCTACCAGTTTGAAGACGAGTTTCACGAGGAACTACGGCACAACAGTCCCGGCATCCTGTCGATGGCCAATGCCGGCCCCAACACCAACGGTTCACAGTTTTTTATCACCCACGTCCCCACGCCGCACCTGGACAATGCACACAGCGTCTTTGGGAAAGTCGTCGAAGGCCAGGACGTGGTCGATTCCATCGAACAGGGTGACACGATGCTGATCGTCAGCGTCAGCAGTGAATAGATGCTATCACGATTTAATTTGTAAAAGCACGGTGGCTTATGATATCCTGCTACCGGTCTCGAGCTGACGTAAATCCTTCCTGGGTAGACTGAAAATGATAACACGATCTTCTCAACGTTTACCGTTTTATGGTGCCTGCACCTTGCTCGCCAGTCTTTGCTGCCTGGTCGTGCTACAGGCCTGTGAAACACCGGTCTATCGCTATGCCATGTACCGCTGGAAACCGGCTCCCTACGAAATCTACTACTTTCATAGTGAGCCACTCAGCGCGGACACCCAGGCCTTGCATGAACGCATCGCCAAACTGGCCCTGCTCAAGCCAGATCAGCCAATGCTCAATGCCACGCTGATCACGGTCGACCTGTCCAAGGATCCACAATTGCAAAAGGTACTGCCGGATATCAAGCAGCTCTGGATGCAGCATCAGGACCAGCTCTCTCCCGGCTACCTGGTAACCAATCCCCAGGGAGGCGCAGTCTCCATTGGCACACTCGCGGAAAAACAGTTAACCACCCTCACCAACAGCGACAAGAGAAAACAATTACTCGGACAGCTGAACGAGGGAAAAGCGGCGCGGATGGGAGAATGGGTAATGTTTTAAATGTTTGCAGTGGCAGCCCGTACGACGAGCACGCCTTGGGTGCTCCGCGGGTCGTGTGGAATTCCCAAGAGCGCGACGACTTCGAGTGGGCAATGTCTCTTTACGGACGCGATTTACCGCAAGTCGCCGCCTTCGTGCGTACCAAGACGCCAGTTCAAGTTCTACGCTACTACTACGATACGTTCAAGTCTTGTC
>JAZADA010000468.1:0-21509 GCA_036124135.1 Planctomycetota bacterium
TCCTGGCTTGGTCGCGAATCCTTGCATGCCGACTGTCAATGAACGGGCTGCTCCCGAGATAGAGCCGAACATCCCGGGACGGGCGTTTTGGGATGCTCAATTGTTGCGTGTCTTCCGGCGCGGGTAAGGGATTGCTGATAATCTCGAATGTAATCACGGCCATGGCTTGCTGGCCGGGATTCAGTCGGGTAATACCGATCATCATTTGTTTCAGACCGTGATCCAGGGTGCGATAGCGTATCTTGCCAAGCTCTGGTGATATTTCTTCGTTGATGATTCGTACTTGCTGGTTTTCCCATTCGATCGGTACAGGGACGGTAGCAAAGATCCCGGCACAGGGCCCGTTTTGAGCCTGGATGACCATGCCGACTCGCCAGGTATGTTTCAGGCGTTGATTGGCAGCTGGGGCCGGATCGTTACCGGGAACAAAGAACTGGCCCTGGGTGCAGGGGCAGTAACCGAGCAGCAGGATGATGCCGATGAACCATCGGTAAGTTTGCGTTTGGTGATGCATGTCCATATGCCTCGCAAGGTAGGTTCGGCGAAGGTGAATTGAGTCGACCTTCGAAAAGTGTGCCACAGAGATATTTTCGTCTCGGCAACCGTCCGGGCATCACTTTTTACCTGTTTTGTCCGGAGGAAGCTCCGTTCTGCCTTGGTAATCCAGCGGGTGCAGGTAAAGAGATCCGGGCATCAAATCAGGAGAATCGCAGGCATCCAGGCGGGGATGGTTACCTGGCGGGATCGTTCCCCGGGGAATCGCCTGGCACATTAGCGCAGCAGGCGCCCCGGGCCTGCATTGAGCAGCTGCCCGGGGTTCAACCAGAAGCGTCCCTGGAAAGCCTATTGGGCCGGCAGCTGTTCAATTTCAGCGGGACCGATCTGGACGGCGCTGGCATTTTCTGGCGTAACAATCGTACCACTCATGACATTGTTGCAGGGACTGCATGCATTCCATAAGCGGGGTCGATTACGCAGGCTGAAGCAAGGCTGACAGCAGCCACTTGAGCCGATGAGCAACAGGGCCAGGGCCGACAAACTGATGAACCGTTTCATATCACTCTTCTCCATAAGTGAGCAAATTCTGTAATCCAGTAGGAATATTTCGCCAGAGAACTCTACATCACGGTTCCCTGAATGCAAATCGAGCTCCTGATTTTTTTCAGAACAAGGACCTTTGCCCGCTGAAATGACGCGATCTTTTCCTGCCGAAGTACCCGTCAGGAGAAACCTGTTAAACGGGAAGATCGTCACAATGGGAATATCCGCCTGCCTCCCGTTGCTTGAGGGTCCGTCAACTGCAAAAGGTTCACTGGCAAAAGTTGCTCTTACGTGTAACATTTTGGTGTGTGTTTCCTTTTCGGGATCAAGGTGTATCCAGCTCATTTGGCGATAGTGAATCGAGGAACTGATGGCCGACGCGATTGCTTATTTCAATGGCAGCTTTGTTGACCCGTCCAGGTTGACGATCGCGATGAATGACATGGGGTTCTTGATGGGAACCACGGTCAGTGAGCGTGTGCGGACTTTCCGGGGAGATCTCTTTCGCTGGGAAGCACACCTGGATCGACTTGCCCATAGCCTGCAGATCATTGACCTGGAACTGCCGGATTACCGTTCCCGGTTGACGGCGGCAGTGGAAAAAATTGTCGAGCACAATCACCGCTTGCTGGATGCTGGAGATGACCTGGGCCTCTGTATCCTGATCACCCCGGGTGAACTTGCGGCTGCCGATATGAACAACGAGACACAACCAACCGTTTGTATTTATAGCTATCCATTACCATTTCAGGACTGGGCGCCCTGGTACACGAATGGCGTTCAATTGATGGTTAGCCAGGTGCGACAGGTGCCCGCGAACTGTTGGCCTGGTGATCTTAAGTGCCGCAGCAGGATGCATTATTACCTTGCTGACCAGGAGGTAGCTCGAGCACAACCGGGCGCCCGGGCCCTGTTGCTGGATCAGGAAGGATACGTTTCGGAAGCGTCCACGGCCAACGTGGTGATATTTCGATCGTCTGAAGGACTGGTGACGCCGCCCCGCTTGAAAACCTTGCCAGGTATCAGCCTGGCCGTCGTCCGGGAACTGGCCGAACAACTTTCCATGCACTGGGTCGAACGGGACCTGACGGTAGATGACGTGGCAGAAGCAGATGAGGTAATGTTGTGCAGCACCTCACCCTGTATCTGGTCCGTGACCGAGTTCAATCGCCAGCCCGTGGGTGACGGGAAACCGGGAATTACCTGGAGAACCCTGCTGGATCGCTGGAGCGATATGGTGGGGCTTTCGATCTGTCAGCAGGCAGAACAGTTTGCTCAACGAAGTAGCAGTTGAACCGACTGCAGCACTAGCCATTTTCGAGGAAGTCAAAGGCCTCGTTGTAAGGGGCCAGGATGAACTCGTTGAACAGCTGGAGAATCAGCATGATAATGATTCCAGCGGTGAGAATCCAAATCAGGTAGGAAGAAACCTGGGTCAGCATCTTGGCCGCCGATTCCGCGCGTTCCTGGTAAAACACGGCCAATTGATCCAGGGATTCACTTTGGCTTCCGGAGATCTCGGCAGTCTCGAATGCATCCAGGAAGTCTTGCGGGAAGATGCCGGTCTTGCGTAACGCCTCGTGAAAAGACTGTCCCTCGACGATCGTTTCATCGATCAACTTTCGTTGCGAAGTGAAATGCCGATTGTGTGTGCTCCGCAAGGCAAGTCGCATTGATTTGCGAGCATCGACACCGGCATTTAACGCCATCGACAGGGACCAGGAAAAACGAGATAACGCCATGGTGCGGATACAGCCTCCGACCACTGGTAACCGCGTGATCAGAGCCATGGGAAGGGCTCCCAGCCAACCACGCACCACGCTGACCACTAGCGCAACCACGCCACCAACAGCTGCGCCAACGGTCAGGATGTAGAGAAACAATCCCTGGCTGTCACAGGTGAAAATCAATACCTTGAAGGGTTGATTTTTATCGGGCTGTAGGATGCTGAGCAGCAAGATCATGCCCCCGATCACGAAAATAGACATGCCCAGTTGAATCAGTGGCCAGGTCACATCTCCGATAAACTGCCGACGCAGCTTGAGCATGTGATCATAATGGTCAGCCAGTTTCAGGAAAACTTCTTCTAACCTCCCCGCGGTTTCACCCACCTCAACCAGGTCACAGGTCAGGGCCGGAAAGAAAGGGGAAACTGAACGCATTGACCCTGCCAGGCTTTCCCCCTCGTTAACCTGGTCCAGCACACGTTGGGCGACACGTCGCTGGCTGGCAGAACCACGCCGGGTTTCGTGTTCCCAGACCTTGCGGATATCGATACCAGCACGCAGCGCAATCCCGATCTGTCGACACATGCCCCCCAGTTGTCGCAGTCCAATGGTAGCCAAGGTGAATCTCCAGGTTCGTGGAAACCAGTCGTCTATCTGCTGAGTTCCCCGCTGGAAAACGGGCGTATTGCCAGATCAGACGCTCCTGAACTTCAATATGATAAAGACTTGGTCGAAAAAAAGACACTCTTTCTGCCCCCGAATTTTTCCGGGGGGGGCATGAAGGGAGATGAAAATCTGGTAACTTGTCGTCGTCCGTTCCGTCAAGTGAATCCACCGCTATGAAGAAATCAACAACAACTGTAGCAATCGTCG
This sequence comes from Planctomycetota bacterium, assembly GCA_036124135.1. Lineage (GTDB taxonomy): Bacteria > Planctomycetota > Planctomycetia > Pirellulales > Pirellulaceae > JAZADA01. The sequence goes on from JAZADA010000468.1 coordinate 3,642, forward strand.
GAGTTGGATTGATTGGTGGCTCTATTGGCCTGGCGCTGCGAGAGCGAAAATTGGCTCAACGCGTTATTGGTGTAGGACGGACCGCTTCCCGACTGCAGCAGGCGCGTCGTCGAGGTGCGGTGACCGAAACCACGACGTCGCTGGAACGCGGAGTTGCTGAGGCAGACGTGGTGGTCGTGTGTACTCCGGTTGACGACGTGGCCGAACATGTCTGTGCCGTGGCGGAAAATACCGGATCGGACACCCTCATCACGGATGTGGGCAGCACGAAGGAACAGATCGTCCAGCATCTGGAAGTGAAATTACCTGCCAAATCGAGGTTTGTGGGTAGTCACCCCGTGGCTGGAGGCGAAAAAGCGGGTGTCAGGTTTGCCCGGGCCGACTTGTTCCAGCGTCGCTTGACAATTGTGACGCCTGGCAAGCAGAGTGCAGCACAGGATATTCAGCGAGTCAGCCGTTTTTGGCGGTCCCTGGGAGCACAGGTTGTCCGGATGACTCCCCGGCAACATGACGAGCAGATTGCGGCAATTAGTCATTTACCTCATGTTTTAGCGACTTTACTTGCCGCTGGAACTACTGCGGAACAACAACAGTTGGTGGGAACTGGATGGCTGGATACCACGCGTGTGGCTTCCGGTGATGTCACGTTGTGGCGTCAAATATTCCAGCAGAACAAGGTTCACGTCTTGAAGTCTGTGGACAAGTTTGCACAATTGCTGACGTCCTTTCGTGAGGCCTTGGACAAGGATGACGAACGGGAAATAACACGCCTCTTGGAAACAGGAAAAAAGCATCGTGACTCTGTGGGAAATTGATATTTATCCGGGACCTGAACAACCGGACTTGGCGGCCGGTTCGATTCTTTCAGATGCCGAGGACTTGGGGTTGGATCGACCTCTCTCGGTGGCGACTGCGCATGGGTACCTGATCGAGGGTGATCTGAGTGCGGAACAGGCAGATCAGCTTGCCGAGCAGTTGTTGGCCGATAGTGTCGTGGAACGCACGGTCGTGGCCGAGGTAGGTGATGAAAGGTTGAGTACGCCGCCCAATGGTCGTCCCTGCCTGATCCACGTGATGCCCAAGCCGGGCGTGATGGATCCCGTTGCGCAAAGCGCGCTCAGGGCAATCCAGGACTTTTCCTTGCCGGCCGAGGCCGTACGGACTTTTCGCAAGTACTGGTTGAACGAACTGGACGACGCGGAAGTGTCCCTGCTTTGTGAAAAGATACTGGCTAATGACTCGATCGAGCAGGTTGTGGTAGGTTCGCTTCAACTGGATCAACTCCAGGTAGGTTCGCCCTATGAGTTTCAATTGGAGACCGTGGCCCTGCGCGAGTTGGACGATGAAGGATTGGAGCGGTTGAGTCGGGAAGGGCAACTGTACCTGACGCTTGTCGAAATGCAGACGATCCAGCAACACTTTGAAAACCTGCAGCGTGATCCCGTGGATGTGGAATTGGAAACGGTTGCACAAACCTGGAGTGAACACTGTAGCCATAAGACACTGGCAGGACGAATTGCTTACCGTGATGACCGTGGCGAACGGCAGTTTGAGAACATGCTCAAGGAGACTATCTTTGCCGCCACGATGGAAATCCGAAAACAACTGGGCGACCAGGACTGGTGTGTCAGTGTCTTCGAGGATAACGCAGGAATTATCCGTTTCGACGAGGAGAACAACGTCGTCTTCAAGGTGGAGACCCACAACCACCCCTCGGCACTGGAACCTTATGGCGGTGCTAACACGGGGATTGGTGGAGTCATTCGTGACCCGATGGGAACAGGCCTGGGTGCAAAACCGATCTGTAATACAGATGTATTTTGTTTTGCACCTCCCGAGACCGCCATGGAGAATCTACCGGCTGGCGTGTTGCACCCGCGACGCGTGATGAAGGGCGTGGTCTCCGGCGTACGGGATTACGGTAACCGGATGGGGATTCCCACCGTCAACGGAGCAATCTATTTCGATCCGCGGTACCTGGGTAACCCATTGGTTTATTGCGGAAACGTGGGAATTCTGCCACGTGATAAATCATGCAAGCAGCCCTTGCCGGGTGACTGGATCGTGGCCATGGGCGGTCGGACCGGTCGTGATGGAATCCATGGGGCAACGTTCAGTTCCGCCGAGTTGACCAGTGAAAGTGAAACACTCTCTGGAGGGGCCGTACAGATCGGTAATGCGATCACTGAAAAAATGGTGCTGGATGTCGTCCTGGAGGCCCGGGACCAGGGACTCTACAACGCGATCACGGATTGTGGTGCCGGCGGATTCTCGAGTGCCGTAGGTGAGATGGGCGAAAAGATCGGTGCCGAAGTGTGGCTTGAAAAAGCACCGCTCAAGTATGATGGGCTGACCTATACCGAGATCTGGATTTCCGAGGCCCAGGAACGGATGGTGTTGTCTGTTCCCCCGGAAAACTGGGAAGCGTTTGAAGCACTTTGTGCTTCGGAAAGTGTCGAGGCGACTATTATTGGCAAGTTCGTGCCAACCGGACGACTCTGCTTGAAATACGAAGGCCAACAGGTTGCCGACGTATCGATGGAATTTCTTCATGATGGACGGCCTCCGGTCGTTCGAGAGGCCGTCTACCAGCCTCCGGTTCCAGTACCCCTGGAGACCGCAGGGGGATTGGCTGCGGCCGGGGAAGACCTTTGCCGGATCCTGGGTTCCCTGAACGTGGCCAGCAAGGAATGGGTGATTCGACAGTATGACCACGAGGTCCAGGGTGGCAGCGTGATTAAACCACTGGTGGGTATCGATAATGATGGACCAGGAGATGCAGCCGTCGTGCGCCCCGTGCTGAGCTCCTCACGTGCCTTGGTGGTGAGTTGCGGTATGAATCCTCATTACGGTGAGCTGGATACCTATCACATGGCAGCCAGTGCGATCGACGAAGCCGTTCGTAATTGCGTGGCCGTGGGGGCAGATCCTCAGCGTATCGCAATCCTCGATAATTTTTGCTGGGGCTATACGGATCGTCCGGAAACCCTGGGGTCGCTGGTCCGTGCGTCGCTGGCTTGTTACGATCTGGCAGTTGCACTGGGGACACCATTTATCAGTGGCAAAGACAGCTTGAATAACGAGTTCAGCTACCTGGACGAAAACGGTCAGAAGGAAACGATTTCTATTCCCCCAACGTTGCTGATCAGCGCCCTGGGGCAAATGGATGATGCGAAGCAGAGCGTCACCATGGATCTCAAGGCAGTCGGTAACCAACTCTACCAGGTAGGGGCAACCCATGATGAACTCGGAGGATCCCACTGGGCACTGGTCCGTGGACTCCAGGGAGGGAATGTGCCGCAGGTGAATGCCGAGTTGGCGCGTCGCACTTTCCAGGCCATCCATGACCTGATTGTGGATGGTCGCCTGGCGGCCTGCCATGATCTGAGCGAGGGAGGGTTGGCCGTGGCTGCTGCAGAAATGGCCTTCGCCGGTGGACTCGGATTGGAGCTGGAACTGGACCAGGTGCCGACCGAGGTTTCCCTGGCCACCGAAGCGGGAATCGTGGTGGCCTTGTTTGCTGAATCCAATACGCGGTTTCTTTGCGAGGTGGCTCCCGGGCACCAGGAAGCATTTGAACAAAAGTTGCAGGCAGCGGAGATTCCCTTTGGATTGCTGGGCAGCGTGGTGGATACGGATACCGTCACCATGAAGATGACCGGCCAGGAAGCAGAGACGCAGTTGTTGGTGAGCCAGACGCTGGAACAGTTAAAGCGTTCGTGGCAGGATCCATTGAAGTGGTGAAATCAGGTTAAGCAATAGAAGGTAGCTCGTAAGACTATGGCCAGCCCCCGTATTTTGATCGTCCGTGCCCCCGGCACTAACTGTGACAGGGAAACCGCATTTGCATTTGAGCAGGCGGGAGGTCAGCCGGATTTGATCCATATCAATCGCATCCTGGAAGAACCTCAGTTGACCCAGGATTACCAGATTCTTTGCTTGCCAGGGGGTTTCTGTTACGGAGATGATATTGCTGCCGGGCGCATCCTGGCCAGCCAGATTCGCCATCACCTCTATGAGACGATCAGGGATTTCAAGGCTGCAGGGAAACTGATCCTGGGCATCTGCAATGGTTTCCAGGTGCTGATCAAGTCAGGGGTCTTGCTCACCGAGTCCGTGGCGAATGAATCACCTGCGACACTCACTTGGAATGACTCCGGACGCTTCGAAGATCGTTGGGTTCACCTGCAGGTGGCTGGCGATAAGTGCGTGTTCTTGAAAGACGTCACGACACTCTATTTGCCGATCGCGCACGCGGAAGGGAAGTTCGTGACTCGAGACACGAGTATTTTCGATCAGTTGGAAGCCAACGAACAGTTGCCGCTACGCTATACCACGGCTGCGGGCCTCGGTAACGGACAGGTCGAGTACCCGTTAAACCCGAATGGCTCCATGGGAAACGTGGCGGGAGCCTGCGATGAAACCGGACGTGTGCTGGGCCTGATGCCCCATCCGGAACGGCATGTTGATCCCACCCATCATCCCCGCTGGACACGTGAGGGACTTCAGGAGCAGGGTGACGGGTGCGTGGTCTTTCGCAATGCCGTACAGTATTTCGCCTGATCTACTGCCAGGAAATACGGTGGTTGGTTAGCGCACGTGAATCGAGCAGTGGTCGTCTTCACAGCTGACGTTCTTATTCCAGCGATAGCGTCGCTTTGCGACTTGCTGGTAGAGCCATTGCCAGCAGCCGAGGCTGAAAGGAATATGGAGCAGCGGTAAAAGAATCCATAGACGTGGAATTCGACCAGCCAGGTACCGAAAGGCTGCGGCACCCACGTGTCTTCGCTCACGTTGATCAACAACATACATCGCTTCCAGTAATTGTTCCTGGCTTAAATCCGGGTACCGCGTGGCAACCTGGGGATCATGCAGGGAAAGGAACGATAGCCTGTTCCGGCGATCCCAGCGTGCCAGTCGCTCTGTTTGTCGGCTGCAAAACTGGCAGGCACCATCGTAGATCACGACCTCTGTGTCAGGATGATCATCCGGGTGCGGCAGTGGGGTAGCAGGCGAAACAGTCATGAGGGATGCGGCCCTGGAAGGTGTGGAATTTAATGCATGGTTTCGATAGTCGTAAGAACCGTGGAACGTTGCCTTGCATTAACCATGGCTCGAGGAACGGGTTGCCAGGCGTAAAACAGGTTTGCTGAAACGGTTTTGTTTCCCCGGGGTGAGGAATGTATCGGTCGCAGAGAAAACAGGGAATCTGTTCTTATGGAATGATGCCTGCTGACAAACGGTAGGTCATTCGCAGATATTTATTTTCCTGCTCGGATGCTAACATGAAAGGATGAAGTATTGCGACCCCACTGCCGTTGTGGATCTGGAGGTTCGCTCGTACAATTCTCCGGCAGTTTTGTCGTGTTGTTTTCTGGCAAGGAGAAGTGAGGGTGTCCGATAAGCCCAGGATCCTGTTTGTGACGGATACGGAAACATCCGCGCTACCGGTTCCGGAAGAAATCGCCGACGCATTCGAAATTGTCAGGGTAGATAGTTCCCTGCAGGCGATCTCGCGATTGTCAGAACAGCCATGTGCCGGGATTCTTGTTGATTCAGAACGTTTTCGAGATGCCCAACAACTGAAGCGGTTACTCGATAACGAGAGAATCCTGGAAAGCATGCCCGATGGTGTTGCCCTGTTGGACCTGGACAATCGCATCGTCTGGGCTAACGAACGATTCTGTAAATGGGCGGAATCTGAAGAAGTGATCGGTGAGAACTTTTACCGGGCTTTGGGGAGTCCCGATATCCTCGGTCCGGATTTCTGCCCGCTCAACACGACCCGGGGATCCGGCGTGTCGGCCAGTTCCACGCTCAAGGTGGCGGAAAGTTTTTACTGCCAGGTTCATGTGGCACGGATCCAGGGAATGGAGGAGGAAACCACGCATCTGATTGCCACGCTCAGTGACATGACGGACGAGGTTGAACAGCAGGAGAAACTGGCAGCGATTCACCGCGCTGGGACATCGTTGGCAGATTTGACTCCCGATGAAATGTTTGACATGGAAGTCGATGATCGCATCGAACTGTTGAAATCAAATATCCTGCATTACACGCAGGATCTTTTGAATTTTGACGTGGTGGAAATTCGCCTGCTGGAACAGAAGACGGGCGTGCTCTACCCGCTCATGGCCGTGGGAATCGATGACGAGGCTGCCCAGCGAGCGCTGGTGGCAGAAACGGTTAACAATGGTGTTACCGGGTTCGTGGCTGCCACCGGAGAAAGCTACCTGTGTGAAAATACCACGGAAGACCCGCTCTACCTGAAGGCACTCAAGGGAGCGCATAGTTCGTTGACCGTGCCGCTGATCTGGCATGACCAGGTGGTCGGGACCTTTAACGTGGAAAGCCCCGAGGCAGGTGCATTTAATGAAAATGATTTGCAGTTCCTCGAGACTTTTTCACGCGATGTTGCTATCGCTCTCAATACCCTGGAGTTGTTGGTAGCCCAGAAAGTAAATGCGGCCCAGCAAAGCGTGGAAGCGATTCACAGTGCCGTTGCATTGCCCATCGATGAAATACTGAACGATGCAGTGAACGTGATGGAACGCTATATCGGGCATGAACCTGAGGTCGTGGAACGCCTGCAGAAAATCCTTCGTAACGCCCGTGATATCAAGCAAGTAATCCATAAAGTCGGTCGTAAGATGGCTCCAGCGGAAGCCGTGCCGGCGAGCGTGCAGATCGAACCCCATCCCAAGTTGATGGATTGTCGGGTGCTCGTGGTGGATGGTGATGATGCCGTTCGTAATGATGCGCATGGTCTCCTCGGTCGCTATGGCTGTATTGTCGAGACCGCGCATACCGGGGCCGAGGCAATTTCAATGGTCCGCAATTGCGAAGCAGGCCTGGAATACCAGGTGGTCATTACCGATATCCGGCTGGAAGACCTGACGGGTTTCGAACTCCTGACTCAACTTGATGGTATCCTGGCACCGTCGCAACTAATCTTGATGACCGGATTTGGTTATGATCCTGATCATTCGATCGTGCAGGCTCGCAGGATGGGGCTGCATCCCCGGGGAATTCTCTACAAGCCATTTCGCCTCGACCAATTGTTGGAAACGGTGGAAGGAATCCTGGATGGATAGCGGGTTATACCCCAGCGGGAAAGCAGGATTAAGGATGTTGCCATTGTGAATGCTTGTTTCCTCCTGCTGGGTTTCGTGGGGCATCTGGCACTCTGGGTTGCTGGTTACAACCGGATATCTGCCAGCGGCTGGAGTTATCGGCGGGCAAGTTTACTACGCAAGATCTGCCTTCTGATCATGGTAGGTTGGCCTCTGCTGGTACTGTCCAGGATGGCTCCATGGCCTTCCCCGGCAAGCTTGCTAACAGGACCCGTGGAGTACTCTTTCACGACGGTCTATCTTGTCGTTTGCTTGCTCTGGCTAAGCTGGGTCCTGGTCCACTGGTGTCGCCGCATCTTGTGCCTGGATGGGCGGTTTCAGCCGTCCAATCAGGATCGCAAGCAGGTTTGCCTGGCGGACCTGCTCGGTGAACAGCCAGTCCAGGGATCAATGGCATGCTGGCTAGGACGTATACCGGGCAACCAGGTCCTGCAACTGGAAGTCAATCGGAAACAACTGGACCTGCCGCGATGCCCACAGGCCCTCGATGGTTTGACCGTAACGCATGTTTCTGACATTCACATTTCACGACATTTTAGCAGCGAGTTCTATGGTCAATTGATTGAACAGGTAAACCAGTTGGAGTCCGATGTGATTGCACTCACCGGGGACCTGGCCGACCTTGATCCCGTGCCAGGCTGGGTGGTGGAACTTTACGGCCGGTTGATAGCAAGTGCCGGTGTTTATTTTATTCTAGGTAATCATGATTTTCGCAAAAGCCAATCACACGAGTTTCGACAGGCACTGGTAAAAGAAGGTCTTATCGATCTGGGAAATCAGGTCCTGAGGCAGGAGATCGCAGGAACGCCTGTGGATTGGATCGGTAACGAGCATCCCTGGTCTGATGTAGTTCCCGGTTTTTACCAGTCTTCCCCTGCCGTGTTTTCCATTGCGTTGGCGCATAGTCCGGATCAGTTTGGTTGGGCCCAGCAGCACCAGGTTGACCTGGTGTTGGCGGGACACATGCATGGTGGCCAGATCCAGCTGCCTGGAATTGGACCGATCGTGGGCCCGAGTCGCTACGGGGTAACTTACAGCGAGGGATGTTTTCGAAACGGGCCAACCACGATGCACGTCACGCGTGGAGCCGGTGGGCTGGTGCCACTGCGTCTGAACTGTGCGCCTGAAATCAGCAGGCTGAAAATTCGACGTGCCACGTAGGCGATCATCGCACGAATCCGCTACAATTCTGGCTTGGGTTTTGCTTCATAGGGAGATGCATTTCATGGCGGAGATTCAGGGTGTTCTGCCGATCGTACACACACCATTCGATGAACATGAGCAAATTGATTGGGAGAGCCTGGAACGGGAAATCGACTGGGCATTCCAGGCTGGGGCCAACGGTTGTTGTACTGGCATGGTTTCGGAGATCCTGCGGCTTACAGTCGCTGAACGACGAGAATTCACGGAGCGATTACCGCAACTGGTGGGAGATCGTGGTGTGGTGGTGGCCAGCGCGGGCGCAGAAGAAACGTCCCTGGCCGTGGACCATGCTCGGCATGCCGAGCAGGTTGGCTGTCATGCGATCATGGCCATTCCACCCACGACCACGGTGCTTTCCGATGAAGAGATCCTGGCCTACTACGCAGCCTTGGCCGGTTCTGTGACCATTCCTTTGATCGTCCAGGACGCCTCGGCCTACGTGGGCCGTGCTATCGATCTGCAGGTTTACGTCCAGTTGTTGGATCAGTTTGGACCGGAACGTATTTTCTTCAAACCAGAAGCCATGCCGCTGGGAACCAACCTGTCGCGTTTGCGAGATGTTACGAAGAGGAAAGCCCGGGTCTTTGAAGGCTCGGGTGGGATCTCGCTGATCGATAGCTTCCGGCGAGGTATAGCCGGTACCATGCCGGGGATGGAATTCCTGCCCACGATCGTGGCCATGTGGCAGGCGTTGCATGATCAGGATGACGAGCGGGCTTACCAGCTCTATTGGCCACTTTGTGCATTGGTTGCTATCCAGTTGCAGGCAGGCCTGGATGGTTTCCTGGCGATCGAGAAGTACGTGATGGTCCGACAGGGGTTGTTCAAGACGGCAATTCGTCGTGGCCCGCTGACGTGGGAAATGGATGAAGAAACCGAGGCGGAAGTCGAGCGTCTGCTGGTTCACCTGCAGGCGGCGTTGGACGAATCCTGATCTGCAATCGGGTCAGTGCCCGGCCATGAGCAGCCCAGTCAACAGGGGAGGTGCACGCAGGCCCTGGTATTGAAGTGTGTTCAGGCCAGCATCCTTGGCGAGCGCTTCAAGTTCTTCAGGTGTGCGAAATCTTCCTGCTGGCCAGTGAATAGCGAGGTCCAGTTCCCGTAAGGCGAATGCCAGGCTGGCATCTGGTTGGCAGCAAATGGTTTCCAGTATCACGATTTCACCAGCAGGCTTGATTGCCTGCGCCGCGCGTTGGAGAAGCTGCAGGCTTTGCGGGTCATCATAAAGCATTAATTCGTTTGCCAGGATGACCAGGTCAAAATGCTTCTCGGGCAGGGGCACTTCACGGTAATCACCAGCAAGCTCCGTGAACCTTGCTGCGGCACCGATGGCAGTTGCTGCCTGTTGGGCGGTCTTGAGGGGAGCGGGCCAATCGACCGCCGTCACCTGGGACCCCGGATCGTGATGTGCCATGGCCAGGCTCCAGACGGCCGTGCCGGCGCCCAGGTCCAGGATCTGCAGGTTTTGACGCTTCGTGCCAATTTCCAGTAACTGGACCAGTTCCATGGCGGCCGGTGTATCAATCCACTGCATGGCATTACAGCGAGCCCGGTAGGCAGTTAACTCGGGATCGGGATCGGGTGATCGGGAGGGACGCAGGCAGGTTTCCAGTAATTGCCAGCTTTGATCGCCCAGGTCTTCGTCTACGGTGGTCAAGAGCTTCATGACCTGGGCCAGTATGTAGTCATCTGCAAATTTCTGGATCACACCCATTTCACAAAGTGCATTGAGCAGCAGTTGCATGGGGCGTTCTGAACAGTGGCACTCGGTGGCAAGTGATTCAAGCGTTCCCGATCCCCGGGACAAAACTTCGAACAGGCCAATTTTGCGAGCTGTTCGGTAGATATGTGACAGGCCATTCTGATTGGACAGCTGGATGTACTGATTGAGAATGGCAAGCTGGGAATTCGACATGGGTACGTAATCGCAGGAAAGACTATGGAAATAATAACGTCGTCGCAAATAGACGAGGAGTGGTGACAAATATAGCGGAAGTATCGTCTGTCTGCATGCCCGCCATGGTAATCCGGTGGCCAGCAATCACGGATTGAACTAAAATGCCAGCATGCTAAAGCGGTGAACGTACCGCATGGATTCCTGGAATTAGATGTATGATTGAAATGGCTCTGGTAAATCGTTGTTGTCGTCGAGCCAGTCTGGTTGCAATCGGCTTCCTGTTGGCAACGAACGGGTTGCTCCAGGTAGCATTCGCAGCGGACAAACTAGATGCTGAGGCCGAACGATTTTTCGAGAGTCGGATCCGTCCCGTCCTGATCCAGCATTGCTACGCCTGCCATTCGGCTCGTGCCAAGACCTTGGAAGCCGGTTTGCGATTGGATCATCGACAGGGTGTGCGCAAGGGAGGAGAATCCGGACCAGCAGTGGTCCCAGGTGATGTTGAGAAAAGCCTGCTGATCAACGCATTGCGTTACCAGGATTACGAGATGCCACCCAAGAAGCAGTTGCCTGCAAAGGTCATCGACGATTTCGTCAAGTGGATCAAGATGGGAGCTCCGGACCCGCGGACCAGCAAGGCCATCGTGAAGAGCGGTATCGATATTGAAGCCAGCCGGAATCGCTGGCCTTATCGACCGATCGTGAAGCCAGTAATACCTGACGTCACAGGGCAAATGCCGGCATCAGCGATTGATGCGTTTATCCTGTCTCGCTTGAAAACGGAAGGATTACAACAGGGGAAACCGGCCAGTCGGACCGTGCTCGTGCGCCGCCTCTACTTCGACCTGTTGGGAATACCTCCCTCACCAGAAGCGATTGATGCATTCCTGCAGGACGATTCCCCGGATGCGTACGAACGCCTGGTCGATCGCTTGTTAAGTTCACCTCGATTTGGTGAACGTTGGGGACGACATTGGTTGGATGTTGCTCGTTACGCGGAATCGATCACCTTGCGTGGATTCGTATTTCCGGAGGCCTGGCGATATCGCGACTATGTCATCCGCGCATTCAACGAAGATCGACCCTTCGATGATTTTGTCAAGGAACAGGTTGCTGGTGACCTCTTGCCGGCTGCTACGCTACCGGAGCGGCGTCGTAATGTTGTGGCGACCACCTTGCTGACCATGGGCAACAATAACCTGGAAGACCAGGACAAGGGGAAGTTGCGAATGGACGTGGTGGATGAACAACTGGAAACCATCGGACGCGGTTTCCTGGGGCAAACTATCGGCTGCGCTCGCTGCCATGATCATAAATTTGATCCGATTCCGACGAGGGACTACTACGCCCTGGCCGGTATCTTGCGCAATACCAAGACCTTAAATCACGCTAATGTTTCCAAGTGGATTGAACTTCCGTTGCCACTGTCGGAAGAACGTGAAGCGTTGCTGAAGAAACAGGAAGTGGCTATTGCAGCGTTGCAGAAACAAATCAAGGCGCTCAAGGGGAAGGGAGGAATTACGAAGAACGGATCGATTCCGTTGCCCCTGGTGCAGTTGGATGGTGTCGTGATCGATGACGAGGATGCAGAACTGACCGGTGTCTGGACGCGTTCGCAGTCCACCAAGACTTACGTCGGCAAGGGATACCAGCACGACGGTAGTAACGGCAAGGGAGATAAGACAGCTACGTTTCGTCCACCAGGAAAACTGGTGGGAGAATATGAAGTTCGATTTGCCTACACGCCCGGGTCCAATCGCAGCCCGGCGGTTGATGTCACCGTGCAGTGGCCTGGCGGGAAAAAGACAACCACCATTAACCAGAAGAAAAATCCACCCATCCAGGGGCGTTTTGTTTCCCTGGGACGTTTTGATTTCAAGGATGATCAACAGCCAATCGTGATACTGTCGAACCTGGGGACCACGGGGTTTGTCGTGATCGATACCGTCCAGTTCCTGCCAGTGAAGCTGGCGGACAAGAAACCCGTGGTCGCGAAACCGACGGACAGGAAGGTGGCTGACAAAAAAGCCGCTGACAAGAAGCAACTGGCGACGCTCGAAAAGGAACTTAAAGTACTGACTCAGCAGCAGATTAAACGCGCCAAGTACATGTCCGTGGAGGAGGAAGAAGAGATTGCAGATACGCAGGTCCATCTGCGAGGCAATGTGCATACGTTGGGAGAAAGCGTGCCGCGAGGCTTTCTGCAGGTAGCTTCCTACGGGCCGGCACCTAACATGCCAGACAAGCAAAGTGGGCGATTGGAACTGGCGGCATGGATTGCAGACCGCCAGAATCCCTTGACGGCACGTGTCCTGGTGAACCGACTTTGGCACTGGACGTTCGGAGCGGGCCTGGTTCGGACAACGGACAATTTCGGCATTACGGGGGAGGCACCTTCCCATCCTGAGTTACTCGATTACCTGGCCGCCCGGTTGCTCGAGGAAGATTGGTCGATCAAGGCGTTGTTACAGGAAATGGTCCTGTCGCAGACGTACCGACTTTCTTCCGCAACGAACGGACACGCGGCGGCTAACCACGTTGGTTCGGTCGATCCCGAGAATCGCCTCTTGTGGAAAATGAACCGTCGACGACTGGAAGCGGAAAACCTGCTGGATGCCATGCTAACAGTGGGTGGGCAAATGAGGCTGGAAATCGGCGGTCCCGTGCTCCGTCCCGGTACCCCCAATGATTATGATTATCGTCATGACGGGAATCGCCGTGCTGTTTACTGGCCTGTTTTACGTAATTCACTGCCAGATATTTTTCAGGTTTTTGACTTTGCCAATCCGAGTATGGTAACAGGGCGACGTGATGTGAGTAGCACGGCATCCCAGGGCCTGTTCATGATGAATAATCCCTGGGTATTGAAGCAGGCAGAACAAGCAGCAATCAAGATCCAGGAATATCCGGGATTGGATGATTCGCAGCGTGTTAATCGGCTGGTTCGGCTTGCCCTGGGTCGGCATGCTACGGTCAAGGAACTGGAAGTGATGACGGCATTTGTCTATGTACCTGGCGACGATGATGCGTCACGCAGGCTGAAATGGACACAACTGACACAGGCTTTGTTTTCTTCACTGGATTTCCGCTATAATTACTGAATCGTGGGCAGGGAATCGGGTGTGTGGAGTAACGTAAATGATGTCCCCTTCTGTTAATCGTCGACAAGCACTCAAGGCCTCGGCCTGTGGCTTTGGCCAACTCGCGTTGGCTGGACTGCTGAACCGAGATTCGGTTGCTGCGCCAGTAAATCCAGTGGCAGCGAAACAGCCGCATTTCACACCGCGTGCCAAGCGAGTTATTTTTCTTTTCATGCAGGGTGGGGTCAGTCATGTGGACTCATATGACTACAAGCCGCTGCTGGAAAAAAAAGATGGCCAGAGCCTGGCATTCGACGATGCTCGTGTGATTGCCAATAGTGGCAAACGGGGTAGTTCTCAGAAAATCATGAAGCCACTCTGGAAGTTTCGGCAGCATGGCGAGACGGGTCGCTGGGCATCGGATCTCTTTCCCGAGATGGCCCAGCATGTGGACAAGATGTGCATGCTGCACTCGATGCATACCGAGGGTGTTGCCCATGGGCCCGCAACGCTTTTCCTGCACACTGGCGCGACGAATTTCGTGCGGCCTTCCATGGGGTCGTGGATTAATTACGGGCTGGGCAGTGAAAATGAAGACCTGCCCGGATTTGTCTCGATCTGTCCGTCTCCGGGTAATGGGGGAGCTCGGAATTATGGGACGGCCTTCCTGCCGCCCGTGTACCAGGGAACGGCCATCGGTAGTGCCGGTAAACCAACCAGTAATACCACGATCCGTGATTTAGTGAATGGGCGCTACCAGCTCCCGGAACAGAGACAGCAATTCGAATTGTTGCGGGCGTTGAATGCCCAGCAGTTAAAACGGAATTCAGCGGATGCAGAACTTGAATCCGTGATCAGTTCCCTGGAACTGGCCTGGCGGATGCAGGCTAATGCGCCGGGAGTCCTGGACTTGTCCACGGAGTCTGCTGAAACGCTCAAGATGTATGGAATCGATGAGAAAGAAACCAGCGATTTTGGCCGGGAGTGCCTGATGGCACGGCGTTTCTGTGAGGCGGGTGTCCGTTATATCCAGGTAACGTACGGGGACGGTTCCGCAAATCCCGCCTGGGATCAACATTCCAACATGCCTAAGCACGCCACGCACGCGCGTCGCGTGGATAAACCGATCGCAGCACTGCTTACTGATTTACAGCAGCGTGGATTGCTGGAAGATACCATCGTCTGGTGGGGGGGCGAGTTTGGTCGTACCCCCTATGCCCAGAACAACGGTACCGGACGGGACCATAATCCCAGTGGTTTTACGGTTTGGCTGGCCGGTGGGGGGGTGAAACCCGGATTCTCGTATGGCGCAACAGACGAATTCGGGCACCAGGCGGTCAAGGACAAGACTCACATGCATGATCTGCATGCCACGATCCTTCACCTGTTGGGAATGGATCACGAGCGTTTGACCTACCGTTATTCCGGTCGAGACTTCCGGCTCACGGATGTGCACGGCCGCGTGGTCAAAGAGATCCTCGCCTGATCACTTGCTGGTGGGTTTGTCTCCCACGATCGCGGCATGAACCGTCCCGGCAATAATCTTTGCCCCGGCTGCATTCGGGTGAACACCGTCCGGCATCAGGTCGCGATGTTCATCCAGTGCCTGGAAAAGATCGATCACGGGTAATTTCTTTTCCTTGGCTACCGATTCGATGAGCGGGATGACTTCGCCCTTGACTGTTTTCTCGTTGATGCCCCAACGCGTACGCGCCACCGGCGCTGGCTTGCACAGCCAGATTTTCGGTTTACTGGGAAGCGCCAGGAAATGGTCGACCATGGCACGCAGGTCGTTTGCATAATGTGCCTGGTGTTTCCAGTTCTGAGGTTTGCTGTCATTGGTCCCCAGCTTGATGATAACCAGGTGCGGTTCGAATTCAGTAACACGTTTAAAGGCAGGTAACTTCCAGTAGGGCTTGTCTCCCTTCTTGAGCAGGGTTGCACCGTTGACACCGAAATTATTGACGTGGTAACGTTCGCCCAGCAGTTTGCCCAGCACCCTTGGATAGTTGTTGGCAATGCGATCCTCGACACCTGCGCCATAAGTAATGCTGTCACCCACGCAAGCCACGCGTATGAAACTACCAGGTTCGGCACCATGCAACTGCCAGGCCAGGCAAAGGATCGGTAACATCATCAGTAGGTAACTGGCTTTCATCGGCAGATATCCTCTCGTGGCAGCGATGTAAAATGAGTGAAAGATCTGTTTCGGCAGGTTGATGACGCCGGTGAAGACCGCTTTTACTGTAGCAATCTGCCACCATGATCGCCAGCAGGCTGGACATGAGAAGGTGTTTCTCGACTGGTGCACATGAATCTGTCGGGTATGATAATGACCACGGTAGCACGTTTTTCGCAACCAACGTCTGAGATGTGAACTCCATGAGTGAAAAAGTTCAGCAGGCAATCAGCCAGACCAATTTCACGACCCTCGATTGGGGCATCGTGGTTTGTTACCTGTTGATCTCCGTGGTGATTGGTTTGCTGGTCAAGAAGTACGCCTCCAACATGGCAGCCTATATTGGCGCCGGCAGAGGCGTGGGAACCTGGTTGGGGATTGCCACCATGACCGGGACCGAGTTGGGGCTGATCACGGTCATGTACAGTGCTGAAAAGGGTTTTAACGGTGGTTTTGCCGCCTTTCATATCGCCGTATTAGCAGGCGTGGTGACGTTCTTCGTGGGGCTGACCGGGTTTATCGTGGCGCCTTTGCGTGCCCAGGGAGTTCTCACGATCCCGGAATATTACGAACGACGCTACGGTCGTCGGACACGTGTCCTGGGAGGTTGTGTGCTGGCCTTTGGTGGAATCCTGAACATGGGCCTGTTCCTGAAGATTGGATCCATGTTCATCGTAGGGATCACGGGCTTGTCACCGGACGGTTATGCCCTTCCCCTGGTCATGACAGGATTGTTGACACTGGTCCTGGTTTACACGGTCCTGGGAGGCATGATATCCGTCATCATTACGGATTACATCCAGTTCGTGGTACTGTCGGTGGGGATCGTGTTGACGACGTTTTGGGGAATCCAACAACTGGGCTGGAACAATATTTTTGAAACCATTGTCCAGGAGAAACAGGAAGCAGGTTTTAATCCGTTCATGGAGGGCGAATTCGGTACCGAGTATGTCGTCTGGATGGCCTTTACTGGGTTGATTGGCTGCGCGGTATGGCCCACTGCGGTTGCAAGAGCCTTGGCCATGGAAAGTACCACAGCAGTTAAACGCCAGTACCGTTGGTCCTCGATCTCTTTTACGATTCGTTTCATGATCCCGTATTTCTGGGGTATCTGTGCTTTCGTTTTTATTGCGACCCAGGCCCCTGACTTGCAGGAACTATTCTTTGTCGACGAATCTGGAGCGAATGCCAAGCCGGAATTATCAGCTCTCTATGCCTTGCCAATTTACCTGGGCAGGTTGCTGCCTGCGGGATTGATTGGCGTCATTTCGGCTGCCATGATCGCTGCTTTTATGTCGACACATGACAGTTACCTGCTTTGCTGGAGTAGCGTGATTACGCAGGATATTATTGCGCCCTTGCGTCGCAAGCCACTGTCAGTTGAGCACCGGGTGCTGTTGACACGTGTCCTCATTGTCGTGATTGGCCTTTACATCCTGGCCTGGGGATTGTTTTACGAGGGTGGTGATGCCATTTGGGATTACATGGCGATTACCGGGGCTATTTATTTTACCGGAGCCTTTGCGTTACTGGCCGGCGGACTGTACTGGAATCGTGCCAGTAGTTGGGGAGCTAATGCTGCCCTGGTTGCTGGCGCATCGGCAATTTTTGGACTCGAGCCGGTGCGTGTGCCGACGGTTCAGACCGTAGCGAGACTGCTGGGGCATGAAATGGAAAACAAGGCTGCGGCCGATTTCTTTAGTTCGGCACAAATAGGAATTGCCAGTGTTATCCTCACCTGCGTGGTGTTTGTCGTGGTTTCACTGCTGTTTCCCGATCCGCCTGGTGCAAAGGATCTGCATTCAGCCGAATCGCTGCAGGAGGGAGAATCCGTATGAGTGCCTGGATCCTGTTCTGGAAAATTATTTTCGTACTGACACTGGCTGTCTTTATCCAGATGGCAGTATTGGTCAGTTGGTTTGGCGCTGCTGATATTCGTCGCCTGTTAGATCGCCTCAAGGGTGATGATGAAACGCCGGATGAGCATCCATCATCCGACTAGACGGCGCCGCGCGTGATGGGAATTCCACGTTGCCGGAGCGCCTCATCGATCTGTTGATGCTGTTGCGGACTTAGTTCCCATCCCATGGCACCACTGGTTTCCACGATCTGGTAAGCTCGCTTGGCTCCGCAAAGAGCTGCCGTGATTCCAGGCTGATGGATTGTCCAGTTGACCACGGTTTGTGCCACGGTTTTACCGATGGAATGAGAGATCGTTCTCAGGCAGTCGAGGAAATCCTGGTTCTTTTCCCACTCCTCACCCTGGAACATGGGGTACTTGAGACGACCGTCACCTTCCTGGAACCGATGGGAACGCGGCAATCGTCCAGCGAGCAGCCCTTTCATTAAAGGCCAGTAGACAATCACGGAGATCTC
>JAZADA010000469.1:0-3599 GCA_036124135.1 Planctomycetota bacterium
TTCTGCGACGAAACAAACCGCGCTATCGCTGGCGACTGGAACGGTGAAATTCGAGTCTGGGATGCGGCGGATGGTAAACGTGTCGCCAACCTGACTGCCAATCCCCTGACATTGTCACAGCGACTGGAACAATCCACCAAGCTGTTAGCCGAATTAAAAGGCAAATATACTCCCTTGGCCCAGGAAACAACTGCGTCCGCAGCAGCCTTGGCAAAAATCCAGGCAGATCTTGCCAACAGTCAGAAATTAATGGCCGACAGCAAGAAGGGCGTGGATACCACAACGGCACAAATCGCTGCCTACCAGAAAACAATTGCTGGATTGACCACCGAGTACCAGGCAGCTACGAAGATCGTCAGCGCCCTGGAACCGGTTGTTCCCCTGTTGAATGAATCGCTCGCCAAGGCACAGGCCGCTGCGGCCAAGGCCACCGGTGACAAGGAACTGGCCGACCTGGCTGCTAAGTTGCTCGCGACCAGCAAGGCACGAGCTACCAACCTGGATGCCAACCGCAAGGTGGCAGCCACCAAGAATGCAGAACTCACGAAGGTCAAGGCAACCATGGCGACCGCAGAAAAAGCACTCGCAACTGCCCAGGCTAATCTCAAGAAAGCCCAGGAAGCAATTACCAAGGGCACCGCGGCCCTGAAACCTGCACGTATCAAGGCAGCCTACGACAAGAACCGCGCCGACGAGGCAGCCCAGGCCGTCGCGAATAGCGAACAACAGGTCAAACAATGGCAGGACGAAATCGCCTTTGTCAAACTACTGACTGCACTCTTCGCCAAGCGGACCGCTGCCGAGGAAAAGCTGCTGGCCCAACAGGAACAGCTCGCCCTGGTAACAAGTAAAGCCAACGAAGTCAAAGCGGTCTATAACGGTGCCAAGGACAAGCTGACAGCTGCACAAACAGTAGCAACCACGTCCAAGCAGCAATACGAGACAGCCGGTGCCGAACTGGACAAGTCCCAGAAAGCTTTTGCTGCTGCAGAAACCGATCACCGTACGACCGTCGCTGCAGCCGATGCCCTGGAAAAGGCCCTGTTGCCACTCAAGGCAGCTATTGAACAAGCCGAAGTCGCAGCCAAGACATCCGGCGGTGACAAGGAATTAGTCCAGGTCGCCACAACACTCAAAGCGCTTTCCGGAAAAAAGACAACCGAAAAAGATGCTAAAAGGAAGGCCGCAGCTGAAAAGGTCGTAGTCATGGATAAGGCTAAACAGGTTGTTGCTGACATGCAAAAACGCACTGCGGCCGCCAAGGCAGCACTCGATGCAGCCGCCGCGAAGGTCACGGAAATGGCCAAGGTCGCCGAGACCGAAGCCGCCAAGTCCGCCGCAGCCGACAAGGAAGTTGCAGGAGCCACAGCCAAGGTCGCCACGGAACAAAAAATCGTGGACAAGATTAACCAGGAACTGGACCTGGCCCGAACTCCGAAATCTGTGACCGTCGAAAAGCAGGAACCAGCTAAGAAATCCTGAGCCAGGCAAATTGAATCCGGCAAACCAGCAACCAGCAAAGCGCATCAAAAAAGGCCCCTCGTGATCGAGGGGCCTTTTTAATGCGCTTTTCAATATGGACCATTGATTCTATTCGCGCGGACGAATCGCACCTGTCAGTCCGGAATAATCCATCCGGTCCTGGTCATGCCAAAGCGGCTGGCCCAGGGCGATTCTTTGTCGCAAGATCTCGATCTTGTCCTCGGACCCGGCCGGTGCATTCGTTGGCGCACAGTCCTTGGGGGGATCATAATCTTCATCATGCCCATACTTCACAATTGCTTCGAAAACATTTCGTACGTCGTGCATAAAACTCGCCTTCCTCCTCACATCCCTTAAAAACAATCTACTCTCAAAATCTCTTGAAACGATATGACCTCGACTCAATACCTGTAAAATGACGTTCTCTAGAAGCACCTCGACCGCAAATGATACGGGGGCTATCTTTTAAAGGATTAAGCCAGCTGGTTTCTAATCTCGGGTGAACGTCATCAAAGCAACACATCGGCTGGCGAGTGCTTCTACGAGGATCCCTATCAGCAGAGGATACCGAGGATCCACCGTTTGCGAGACGCTTAGGGACGTCCACCAAGACCTTACATTATTTCCGCTGGGACAGCATTGTCAAGCGATTCCCGCTAGGTTGTCAAAATTTTCCGGTAATTTTACGGCCGCGGGGGAACCGTGGTATCGATCCCGGAAAGCGGAGCCCCCCATCCGCCAGTTCAATGGAAATGCAGATCATGCGATTGCCTACGACCTGGTACCTAACAACATCCCCTACAATGCTGTTCTCTTACCCGGGGATCTGTTATCTTAGCCGCGCTTTACCCCATCTCCCTGACCCTTGAAATTGGAATCTCACATGTTTTGGCACCAACAAAACCTGGCTCTACCAGCCTTTTCACGAGGATTTCACCTGGTTACGGCATTCATCGAACAAGCGTTGCCGGAACTAGCCGACATCAACATGGGCCTACTTCACGTATTTATCAAGCATACATCAGCGTCACTGACCATCAATGAAAATGCCGATCCAGATGTACCCGTTGATATGGAATCATCCCTCTCTGCGATCGTTCCCGAAGACTTTCCATATATCCATACGATGGAGGGTCCCGATGACATGCCTGCTCACGTGAAAGCGTCGCTGATGGGGTGCTCGCTCTCGATTCCCGTTCAGGCTGGACAACTGGTCCTGGGGACCTGGCAAGGCATCTATCTTTGCGAGCATCGCAACCGGGCCAGTGGTCGCCAGCTGACATTAACCTTAATGGGCCAGGGCCAGACCGGCTGACACCGCTACTTCCGCTGCCATCCCTGGAAAATGAATCGCCTACAAGATTGGTAGCGTGAGTGGATCACGGGTATGGCTAAAAGTCTGCAACTGGTCCAACCAGTATTCAACAAGCGTTTTTAGGTTTGCATTTTGTGAAACCCGCACGTCCGCTTCCAGGCAAGAGTTAATGCAGGCCAGTGCCGTCTCAACATTACCTGGCCAGTTTCGAATTGCCATCTCCACGGGCCCGGCAAATAAATCGCCATGAGGCAAACTGGCCCCGGCGAGTTCCCGCATCAACTGGCGATAGAAATCCGTTGTCACTTGGATAATCTGCCGCAGGCAATCTCTTCGCCCCTTGGCTTTTTGGTCTTTTGGAATATCGACAACAGCCTGGTCAACAAATGCATTCACCAGGGAAACCAATTCCGGTAACATCGTTGTTACATTCGCCAACCGAGGGAAAAACTCGTCGCGAAATTCAGTCATACCGGAACCGATCAGGGCGCGGATGTTCTCAATACTTCCGTTTCCCAGTGCCGCCAATTGCCTGGCTTGTTGCTCATCCTGAATCAGGCCCTGGCTTAACACGAGTTGAGCGAGAGAATCATCCTGCAAGGGAGCAAACCGAATAATCTGGCAACGAGAACGAATCGTCGGTAACTGTCGTTGCTTGCTGGTACCGATCAAAATAATGATCGAATACGGGGGTGGTTCTTCCAGTGTCTTCAAGAGAGCATTGGCGCTCTCTTCGTTGAAGTAGTCCGCATCGTCAATAATGGCGATCCGTTTGCCACCATAATAGGGTTTCAGGGAAATA
>JAZADA010000470.1:0-13684 GCA_036124135.1 Planctomycetota bacterium
TCAGATGACCAGGTTTGAGGGATATGACACGACTGATTTGGAGGTCGTGGTCAAGGCAATCGTGGTGGACGGGGAGAATGGTCCACAGTTAACCGATAGCTGGGATCAAGTAGAACAGGCGAATGTCCAGGTCGTGCTGGATACTTCACCCTTTTATGGCGAGGCGGGGGGCCAGGTCGGTGACATGGGTCGCTTGCAGGGCGAGGGCTTTGAATTTCAAGTTGATGATACACAAAAAGATGGAGACCTTTTACTTCATCATGGCGTTTTGAAGTCAGGCCAGATGGAGGCGGGTGGAACGGCCATGGCGCATGTTGATGTGGCACGACGAGATGCGATTCGACGTGCCCATTCGGCGACCCATATTCTTCATTATGCACTGCAACGTGCTCTAGGTAGCCACGCACAGCAACAGGGGTCCAAGGTAGATGCCGACTGGTTGCGATTTGATTTTACGAATCTCGAGCCTGTTTCCGAGTCACAGTTGGACCAGGTTGAGCAGGACGTGATCCAGCAAATCGCAGCTGCCCAGCCTGTGCGATGGGAGACCTTGCCCCTGGCTGAAGCGCGTGCCGCAGGTGCCATGATGTTGTTTGGCGAGAAGTATCCGGACCCGGTACGCATGGTTTCCATGGGAGAATTCAGCAAGGAATTGTGTGGAGGCACGCATCTTCAAAGTACCAGTGAGGTGGGATCGTTTGAGATCATTTCCGAGGAGGGGATCGCGGCAGGAACACGTCGCATAATTGCTCTTACGGGTGAGCGATCTCGCGATTATCGAATACAGGTAACGGACGTGATGGGCGAGGCAACACGATTGCTGGGTGTTTCGGTGCCGGCGGTTGCGGAAGCGGCACGATCATTAATGGAGCGTGTGCGCAGCCTGAAGAAGAAACTGGCGGCAGGTTCTTCAGCGAATGAGTTGGAAGCATCGGAGCAGGAAACGGTTCCTGGAACCGACACGGATTATCTCGTGTTGCGAGCGGCGCTGAGGGGAACAGCCAGGATCCTGAACGTTTCCTTGTTTGATGTTAGTGATCGTATCCAGGCATTGCAGGAAGAGGCAGTACAGCTTGGCCAGGAAATAGCGGCACTTGCTGACAGCGAAGACATTTCCGCGGATACCCTGAAAGAGATGGCAGAACTGGTCGATGACGTCCCTGTATTAGTTGCCAAGATCGAGGTGGCAAATCCGAACCGGATGCGTCAATTGGTAGATCAATTACGGAAACAGTTCCAGCCAATTGCTGTTTTGCTGGCAGCTGCATCGGATGATGGCAAGGTTTTGCTGGTAGCAGGTGTGACTCGAGACCTGATTGAACAGGGGGTCAGTGCCGGTAACTGGGTCAAGGAAGTGGCGCCGATTGTTGGTGGTGGCGGTGGCGGACGGCCGGACCTGGCCCAGGCAGGAGGGCGGCAGCCGGAGAAGATTACCGAGGCATTAGAAACCGCACGCAACGCGATGAAGAGTCAGCTGGAGAGTCGATCCTAGTTGCTGGTGAGAGCAGGTCAGCCGCCCCTGGGTAACCATGGCGCCAGGGACGGCCATCACCTGTTCTAGAGCTGGGCCTTGAGGGCTTCCAGGGCTGCATCGTAATTCGGTTCGTCGACCACTTCTGCGACGGTTTCCGTGTAGGTGACGGTACCTTGTGCGTCGAGCACGAAGACACCACGTGCCAGCAGCTTGAGCTCTTCGATCAACATTCCCCAGTTGGTTCCGAAGGAGCGTTCCTGGTAGTCACTGCCAGTGCGCATGTTGCTGATTTCAGCATCACCACAGAATCGGCCCTGTGCAAACGGGAGGTCCAGGCTGATCGTGAGGGCATTGACCTGGTCACCAAGGGCGGCGAGTTCGTCATTGAACTTCTTGGTTTGGACCTGGCAAACGGGCGTATCGAGAGAAGGAACGACACTGATAATGGTTGCCTTGCCTTGGAGGTCTGCTGGAGTAACCGCGTGCAATCCATCGTCGAAATAATGGACGGTAAAATCGGGGGCAGGCTGGCCGGCCTGGACAGCCTCGCCGGCCAGGGTTAAGGGGGTTCCCTTGAAAGTGACTGCATTGGGTCGTGACATGTTGAAGATGTCCTTATGTCAAATCGGATGTCTAGTAGCTTGCTAGTCTGTTTCAGAGTCCAGTGGAGTGAAAAACGGCAGCTAACAAGGGTAGTAGTATGCCCCTCGCGGAAAGAGATTTCAAGTGGCTGACAGGATTTCAGGGAGTACGCCCTAGCTTGGGAGCCAGGAGGGGATCTCACCTGCCGTTGGTAGCTGGACGACCTGGACGCTGCGAATGGACGGGTGTTCCGCTAGTTCCAGCAGGGCGTCCTCGGGTGGAGTGGTGTCAAGATTCAAGGCACCGATGGCGGTGCCGCCAGGTTGCTCACTGGCCCGCCCCACGGTCATCTGCGCGATGTTCACCTGGTGGTTACCGAGAATGCTGCCCACGGTACCAATGATTCCAGGTACATCGTCGTGGGTGAAAAGCAACATGTTTCCGTCAAGATAGGTTTCTAGTCGATAGTCACCGATTCGAATCAGTCGTGACATGTTATTCCCAAACAGGGTGGCAGCCGCCAGGTGGCTGCCGGAGTCACCCGCCAGTTCAGCGGTGATGGAAGAACTGAAAGCTCCCATGTCGTGGTGCGTTTCTTCAACAAGTTGGATGCCACGTTCACGGATCAGGACTTCCGCATTAATAATATTAACCTCATCGGACAGCGCACGTTCCAGCAGGCCTGCGCAGAAGGAAGCTGTCAGTAAATGAGTATCTTCCTGGGTTACTTCGCCGCGATACTCCAGCCGGCAGGTATTGGCCTGTCCAACGTGCCACTGTGAAAGAAAGACACCCAGTCGGAAGGCAAGATCAAGATATCCTCGTAATGCCGTCAGGGTAGCAGGTTCGATGGATGCCACGTTGACGGCGTGACGGATTTCACCAGTACGGAAGAAAGCCAGTAATAAATGAACCGCCTCGATGGAGACTTGTGTCTGGGCTTCGTCTGTACTGGCGCCCAGGTGTGGTGTGCAGAGCACACCTGGCAGGTTGAATAATGGATTTTCCGTGCAGGGTTCTTTTTCAAAGACATCCAGGGCAACACCAGCGAGTTTTCCGCTTTGGATTCCCTCGGCCAGGGCAGCCTCGTCGTAAATGCCGCCTCGTGCACAGTTCACAAGTCTCGCTCCCCTTTTCATCAGGGCAATTTCTTCGCTGCCGATCAGGGAGCGGGTTTCTGGAGTTAGCGGGGTGTGAACGGTTAGGAAGTCAACTTCGGGTAGCATTTCTTTGACGTTGCCAACGAGTTCAAGCCCCAGTCGCGTGGCCTGTTCGTTTCCCAGGAAAGGATCGTAGCCGACGATACGCATCTGGAAAGCCTGGGCACGCTTGGCGACTTCCTGGCCGATTTTCCCAAGGCCAATGATTCCCAGGGTTTTGTCTGCAAGCTGTGTTCCCATGAGTTGCTTGCGTTCCCATCGACCGTCACAAAGACTGCGATAGGCAGGGGCTACGTTTCGTGCCATGGCGAGGATCAGAGCGAAGGTATGTTCTGCGGTGCTGAAGGTGTTTCCTGCAGGTGTATTCATGACGACCACACCGTGTCGTGTGGCAGCCTGCTTGTCGATGTTGTCTGTTCCGACTCCCGCTCGAACGATTGCTTTGAGAGATCGATTCCCGTCCAGGGAAGCCGCGTCAAGTTGGGCTCCGCTGCGACAGATCGCTCCATCGGCATTTGCCAGGGCGTCTTTCAAGGCGTCTCCGGAGAGTCCGGTCTGAACCTCGTATTGCATGTCCTCGGCATCCTGTAGCAGTTGCAGGCCTTCCGGGGCAATTGTGTCAAGGATGAGGATTCGTGGCATGGGGAGTACTCAGGGGAAAACGATAAGAAAGTAGGTGTGGTATCCGGGGGATCGTGAAACGAGTAAGGCTGGTGTTTAGGTGTTGCGATCCTGGAAGTCGGTCATGAACTTGGCCAGGGACTTGACCCCGTCGAGTGGCATGGCGTTATAGATCGATGCTCTAATACCTCCGACACTTCGATGACCCTTAAGGTTCGTTAAGCCATGTTCAGCAGCTTCCTGGACAAAACGGTCGAGTAGTTCCTCGGAATGCATTCGGAAGGTGACATTCATGATGGAGCGACAGTCGGATTTCGCATGGCCGCTATAAAACTCGGGATGTTCGTCGATAACCTGGTACAGTAGCCCCGCTTTTTCCTGGTTGAGCTGGTGCAGTGATTCCAGGTCGCCATGATTTTCCTGGATAGAACGACATACCAGGTCAAGCAGGTAAATGGCAAATGTTGGAGGCGTATTATAAAGCGAATTCTGTTCCGCATGTAAGCGGTAGTTTAGGTAACCGGGTAAATGATCCTGGCTGCGTTGTAGCAAGTCATCACGAATGATGACAATGGTGACCCCTGCCGGGCCCAGGTTCTTTTGTGCACAGGCATAGAGCAGGCCGTAAGACTCCATGTTCAGGGGGCGACATAGTAGATCAGACGAAGCATCGCAGACGAGAGGAATGTCATTGGTTGATGGGCAGGAAGGAAACTGAACGCCTTGGATCGTTTCGTTGGAAGTCATGTAGACGTATTTTGCTTCAGGTGTAAAAGCCAACTGGTCCCATTCCGGAAGATGGTCATAGCCAGAAGATTCTCCGGTCCAGATAACGCGTGCCTGGGCCTGCTTGGAAGCTTCCTGTTGAGCTTTTTCGCTCCATGCTCCGGTGACCACGTAATCGGCGATGTCCTCTCGCGACGATAACAGGTTCAAGGGAATCATGGAGAACTGGAGTCTTGCTCCCCCTTGCAGCAGCAGGATCTCGTAGTTGGGCGGGATCTGCAAGAGGCTGCGCAGGCGGTTGCGGGCGGAATCAAGGATGTCCAGGAAGGCTGGGCTTCGATGACTGATTTCCATGACGGAGGCACCGGTTTCCCCGTAGGACAACAACTCCTGCTGTACCTGTTGCAGTACGGGTAACGGTAGGGTGGCCGGTCCAGCTGAAAAGTTATAAGCGCGCTGCGATGGTGCCATGGTCTGTCTTGCGATTCGGGCCTAGAGAAAATGGGGTGCCTGTAGATGCAATCTTACGCCCAACAGGTGTGCTTGAGAAGGAGCTTGCTATTGGGACAGGCGCGAAGTCAGTGACGGGTGTTCCCGGGCGATGATCGAACTGGAGCGTCACCGGGGTGGCGTTGATCCTGAATCGACCATCCGCCGATCGCCATCTGACGTGGGCGAGTCGGTATTCTTTAAGTCCTGGGAGATGGCGGCGATTCGGTGGGCAACAGCCGGCTGTTCACGATTGAGAGCGAACGAACGTTGGTAATTGGCCAGTGCCTGGGCGGTATCCCCTGATTCATCTCGTAAATGCCCCATCGCCGTCCATGCACGTGGATTGCGTGAATCGATCGCTAGGGCTTGTTGGAGTTGTAGTGATGCAGTTTCCCTGTCCCCGGCTTCCTCGTGCAGCCTGGCTAACTCGATTCGTGCCTCGGCATTCTTGGGATTCTGAACAGCCCATTTTTTCATGAATTCAAACGCTTCCTGCTTGCGATCCGTTTGGATCAGTAAAACCGCCAGTCCGCGATGGCATTCCACGTGGTTAGGGTCGAAGTCAAGGCACTGGTTATAGAGAGTTTCTGACTGTTCG
Source organism: Planctomycetota bacterium (assembly GCA_036124135.1). Lineage (GTDB taxonomy): Bacteria > Planctomycetota > Planctomycetia > Pirellulales > Pirellulaceae > JAZADA01. The sequence continues at coordinate 5,654 of JAZADA010000470.1, forward strand.
AGTAATTGCCGATCCTTGCGTTTAATGCCCTGGCGATGGTAGGTCGAGGCCGTGTTGTAGTAACCATCAGCATTATAAGGATCTGCCGTCATGGCACGTTGGAATTGTCCCAGGGCAGCCTGGTATTGGCCTTGTCGGAAGAACTTGACACCCTGCGTGTTCAACCCGTGAGCACTCATGCCGCAGCCGGTCAAAGTGATTAATAATACGTACAGAGGCCAGTGAACCAATGTGGAACGAAAGAAGTTACTTATTCCACGTTGTTGGGAATTGGGGACCATGCAGTCAGCCAATGAAACAGCCATAATGGGTCTATTTTCAATAAAGAAGAGATCTGCCAGATGGTGCGGGAGAGTACTCGCAATGCAGATTGAGAACAAGATCGGATTAATAAATCACCTCGCGTAGAAATGAAAATATACGAAAAAACGGGATGTCTCGTTGTGAGACACCCCGTTTTTCGTGCTTAGGCAGCTTGAATGTAAGAGGGTTCGTGGCCCTATCGAGTTAATACCGGACTCATTGGAGCATCCGTTTCCCCACGGACGATCTCGGTGGAATTTGTCGGCACGTCACACTGAACGTAGCCAAGATTACGAACGACTTCCAGGATTTCACTACACGTTGGAAACATGCGACCGCTAGCTCTTTTGTACGTATCCAGAGCGACCATGAATTCACGTTCCTGGATTGTGTAATCGCGTTCACAGGTAGTAGGGTCAATGTGGCGTCGGCGCGGCTGCTTGGTGGCAGGTTGTGCGCCGGTGGCTACGACTTGCTTGGGGTCACAAGCAGTTCGGTGGTTGGCGTCAATGCGATTGTCGGTTTCGGATTTGGCACTAGAAATGGTCGCTTTACTCACAGTCTACCCCTCTCGGAAAGAAAACATCGTTGGCTCACTGAAAGCAATGATCGTCGCCATCCGTTGTTAAAATTTACCGAATAGGAAAAGTATTAGGTTGTAGTAATATGGGTGATTTAGGCGGAGTTTGCGGATTAAGGGATTGTTCCGGTTGTGCCGGCGGAGCAGTTGGCAGATGGCCAGTTCTGTTTGTTTGTATTCCACAGCGTGCAGCTGTTAGATTCTGCCAGCGTGGCGTAGAGAGGTGGCAGGCCTGGAGCGACTGATATGCCCGATAGTTCAGTTGGATAAAGCAGAGGGCCGTCCATGGTATGAGCAGCGACTTGGACTACCCACGGTTGAAGTACTGCTTGATTGCATCGCTGGCCGCATCTTGAGAGCTGTCCGAATTCGTGGCACTTCGCGGGGGGAGTTTGCCGTACTCTTTCTTCTTCTTCTTCTTCTTCTTCTTGGTGGGATCAGCAGTGGTTTCATCCAGTGCAGGGACTGACATGATGGTCGTATCGCCGGAATCATCGATATCTTCATCATCCTGGCTGCTGGCCAGCATTTCGTTGGTAACTTTAAAGTGGCGGGTGGAAGTATCATCCATTCGGCCGCCTTCTGCCGTGACATTACCTTCCTCAAGCCAACTGGCGATATCATTCTCGGCAAGTGATTCTTTTTGAGTCCGTTCTGCAACATCAGCGATATCACGTACCTTGGGTCGTTTGACACCACCCAGGGTATGGTCAATGACGATTTCAAAGGTCAGTGGTCCAAATGCAACGATATCACCTGAATTAACGGTTTGTACGCCTTCGATGCGTTGTTCGTTTACGAAAGTCCCGTTTTTGCTACCAAGATCTTTGACCGCAACCTGACCATTGGCGGTGAGAATAGCACAATGGTGGCGACTGATAGCCGGACTTTTAGGGCGTAAGTGACATTCTTCGCCACGGCCTACCAGGAACTTAGCAACGGGAACTGCAATTTCCTGATTGGCAGACGCACCTTGTAACACTTTTAGTTTTAGCTTCATGACCAAAACCCATGCCTAGACTTAACTGTGCATTAAGTCAGAAATTAGGATGTGAAGGAAACCGTACCACCAGGTTTAGATACCTGGCAATCGACAAGCCATGTTAAGAAAAGAAAATAAAAAATAAGAACTTTTTCTAGTAGGACCGTTCGCAAACAGCGAGCAGAAAGTAGGCTTGTAGTCTTGTGTAACGGTACCTTTCGTCCGAATCTCCTCTAGGGTGCAAGTATATGTCACTCAGCGACTAACTGCCTGTCATTATTGCGAAATATCTAGTGTTCATGCAACTGATCTAGTCTCGGTTTCTTGTCCGTTTGCTGCGTCGGTAGCTGTGTTTGGTAGTGAATTAAGCGGTTTTTCTCGTTTATCGGCGGTCTGTCCAGGAATCGGATTTGAATCGAGATTTTTCGATGTCTTGAGCTATTTTTATCTGTTTTTCTCCCAGTTCTGTATGGACTAGGTCTAAATCCAGTTTCCGTGCTAACCGCTGGCACCACTGATCAGACCATTGCTGTAGATCCAGGCAGGTTGGAGTCAGATCTTCGATGCCAGGTAGTTCCGGGGCAGCGGGGGATTGTTTTAGTAGCAGGCTGCCGTGTTGGAGAATGATGCCTTGTTGTCGCCGTTGGGCACTGCCGCCCACTTTGTGAGTACCGATCAGGATATCTCCCATGGTTTTACGTAGGAAACAGAGGAAGGGCTCCTTGTTGGCGGCGATCGGATCTACGGGAGGGCGCAGAGTGGCGATGACATCGTGTTCTTGCAGTTCATCGACGATGGCCTGATGGACCAGATCGTAGAGTTGCCTGGTATCTTGTTGCGCGATTGTTTCGACCGGTGTTACGAGGCTGTAGGTTATTTCTCGGTCATGGCAAATGGCACCACCACCGGTTGCTCGACGAACCACGGGGCAGGCCAGGGTGGGGGGGTGTTGTCGGCGATTAGCCACGGGTTGGAAATACCCGAGCGAAAGGGTAGGTTCGTTCCATTGGTAGAGTCGCAGGCAGGGTTGCCGATCCAGCTGCGCGGACTGCAGCAATGCCTGGTCAACGGCCATGTTCCAACTGCCCGAGTTGGCAGGTGTTACCATTAATCGGAGGTTTCGGGAGCGTCCAGTTTTTCCGGTAGCCATTTCAAGATGGGTGTTCGAGCAGCTTTGACTTCATCGGGACGACGAATAGGAGTTTCATGCGGCGCTTCACGTAGTGTTTCTGCAGGTTCCTGGATAATTGTTTCCAGCGTTTTTACGAAGTGGTCCAGTGTATCCTTGCTTTCCGTTTCCGAGGGCTCGATCATCATGGCTTCATGAACCGTCAGGGGAAAGTAAATCGTGGGAGCATGAAAGCCATAATCCAGAAGTCGTTTGGCGAGATCCAGGGCCGGTTGTTTCAGTTCCTTGGACTTCCCCAGTGGCTCAGCGCTGGCTACGAATTCATGCATGCAGCGGTCTCCGTGAGGAACCGGTAGCAAGGGTTGAATCTGCTTGAGTAGATAGTTTGCATTGAGCACGGCATTTTGGGCGACTCGCTTGAGTCCATCAGGGCCATGTGTGCGGATGTAGCAATAGGCACGAATGAGAACTCCTACGTTACCAAAGAAGCTACGCACCTTACCGATGGATTTTTCACGTTCATTTTCCAGGTAAAAGTGGCCTTCCTGTTCCTGGACAACAGGGACGGGTAGGTAGGGCGCTAGTTTTTCATGTACGCAAATGGGCCCTGCACCAGGTCCACCGCCCCCGTGAGGCCCACTGAACGTCTTGTGAGGGTTAAAATGCATCATGTCGGCACCGAAGTCACCGGGACGGGTAATTCCGAGGATGGCATTCATGTTGGCACCGTCCAGGTAGATCAGTCCTCCCCGGCTATGTACTCGGTCCGCGATGGTTGCAACCTGTTGCTCGAAGAGACCCAGGGTGTTGGGATTGGTGATCATGAACACCGCAACCTGATCATCCAGCTTTGCTTCCAGGTCGTCCAGGTCCACGAGCCCCTGTGCATTACTCTTGACGGAAATGGTCTCGAATCCAGCCATCTGGGCACTGGCAGGGTTCGTCCCATGAGCACTGTCCGGGCTTAATACCTTCGTGCGATGCTCGTCGTGATCACGAAAATAACTGGCAGCTACCATCAGGGCGGTAAGTTCTCCATGGGCTCCAGCTGCCGGTTGCAGCGACACCCCGGGTAACCCTGATATTTCGGCCAACATTTGTTGCAACTCAAAAAGCAACTGAAGCAAACCCTGGACGGTTTCATCGGGTTGGTAGGGATGGACGTGGGCAAGTCCGGGAAGGTTGGCTAGCCGTTCGTTACGCTTGGCGTTGTACTTCATCGTGCATGAGCCAAGCGGATAGAAATGCGTATCGATCGACATGTTCAAGGTGGAGAGGTTGGTGAAATGTCGGATGATGTCCGGTTCAGCAAGGGCCGGCAACGGCAGCGTGTTTTCGGCCCGTGCACTCTCCGGGATTAATTCTTCACGGGGTGCGACCGGTACATCACATGAAGGTAGTCGCGTGCTGCGACGCCCCTCCTGCGAGAGTTCAAATAATAGTTGGGTTGCCTGGTGGTTACGCATGGATGGTTGAAATGTGAGAGGATTCACCAGCCAGGGAATGAACGAGTGTATCGATTTCCTGGCGAGTTCTTTTTTCAGTCACGGTTACGAGGAAACAATCGGTCAAGTCCGGGTACCAGGTTTCCAATGGAATTCCGGCAAGGATACCCGCCTGTGCTGTATCATGAAGTAAATCCGCGACCTTGTTTTCACGGTCACGGACGACGAATTCCTTAAAGACGGGCTGCGTGAAGACAGATTCGAAGCGGGCCTCGGAATTGATCTGGTTCTGGGCATAGCGAGTTTTCTGGAGACACAAATCGGCGGCCTCCTGCATTCCTGCGGGCCCCATGGTTGCCAGGTAAATAGCTGCACGTAAAGCGAGTAGCCCCTGGTTAGTACAGATATTGCTGGTCGCTTTGTGACGGCGAATATGCTGCTCACGGGTTTGCAACGTGAGGACCCAGCAGCGTTTTCCATGCTGATCCACGGTTTGCCCGGCGATGCGACCAGGAAGGCGACGGACGAACTGTTCACGGCAGGCCATGATTCCCAGGTAGGGTCCACCGTAGAGCAGGGGGGTTCCCAGGGATTGGCCTTCTGCGACAGCGATATCGACGCCCAGTTCACCGGGGCGTTTCAGGATTCCCAGGCTGATCGGATCGAAAACCTGGATGACTAAAGCTCCCCGTTGATGTGCCAGTTCTGCAGCGGCTGCTACGTCCTCCAGGCATCCAAAGAAATTGGGATGTTGAATGACGACACAGGCGGTCTGGTCATCCAGTTCTGCATCCAGCATGTCCAGGGCCAGGGCCCCAGAGGGAGTTTTCAGGGTTACCAGTTCAGTTTCCGCATCCCCCAGGTAGGTCTTGAGAATTCGCCGGTATTCCGGGTGAACGGATTCGAGGGTTATGATTTTTCCATCGCGTCGTGTTACGCTCATCGCCATCAAGACAGCCTCCAGGGTGGCTGTTCCTCCCTCGTAAAGGCTGGCGTTGGAGACGTCCATGCCAGTTAGCTGGCAGATCAGGGATTGGTATTCAAACATGGCCTGCAGGTTGCCCTGGCTGACTTCCGGCTGGTAGGGAGTGTAGGAAGTGTAGAACTCACTGCGGCTGGCAATTGCATCGACGACGGCGGGAACGAAATGGTCGTAACTGCCCCCTCCCAGGAAGCAGGTCTTGCGATTTACATCGTGATTACCACTGGCGAGTTTTCCCAGTTGCTGTTCCAGTTCCATTTCGCTCAGGGCGGCTGGCAGATCCAGCGGTCGTTGCAACCGGAAGTCGCCGGGAATTGCGTCGAACAATTGCTCGAGGGATTCCAGGCCAATCGATTCCAGCATGAGTTGCTGGTCTTTCGAAGTATTGATGATGTAAGGCATGTTGCGGTAGTACTAGTGCTCGCCTGCGCATTGCTTGGCGTAAGTGGTATGGTCCATCAAACCGGCCAGTCCCTGATCGTCGCTGATCTTTACCTTGATCATCCAGCCGCCCGCGTAGGGGTCGTCATTAAGTGTTTCTAGTTGATCAGAAAGACCGGTATTCACTTCTGTAATTTCCCCATTCACGGGGCTGTAAAGTGAACTGACAGCCTTGACGGACTCGACTTCGCCAAACTCATCACCGGGGGCCACGACGGTTCCCACATTGGTTAATTCAAGGTAGACCAGGTCCGTCAATTGTTCCACGGCAAAGGCGCTGATGCCAATCGTGGCAACCTGGTTGCCATCTTCTTCGGTCACATGGACCCATTCATGGGTTTCGGCAAATAGTAATTCCTCGGGTTTCACGGCATGATTCCTGTCAACCAAGTTTTACGGGCGTGAATAAAACGGTAACGATGTGATTTCTGCAGGATGGCGGCGGCCCCGAATGTCAATTTCCAGCAACTTGCCTGCCTCCAGTAGCTTCGCATCTGCTGCATCAATATAAGCCATTGCGATGGGACGCTGTAGAGTGGGGGAAAAACTTCCGCTGCTGACCAGTCCGACCTGGGTTTCACCGTCAAAAACAGGGTATTTCTCCCGTGCCGCTCGCTTACCTTCGAGCAGGAGTCCGACACGGGATATTCGGCTGGGCGTGTCCTTCAGGGGCTCCAGTGCTTCGCGGCCGATGAAACTCCGCGGCTGGTCTGAACTGTCCGTGAAATTAACGGCAAAACGCAGGCCCGCTTCAAACGGATTGATGGTTTCATCCAGTTCGTGTCCGTAGAGCGGCATGGCGGCTTCCATGCGCAGCGTATCCCGGGCACCGAGTCCAGCGGGAACCAGGCCACACTCACGTCCTGACCGGAAAAGGTTTTCCAGGACCAGGGGGGCATCTTCCTGGCGCATGATGAGTTCGACACCGTCTTCCCCGGTGTATCCCGTGCGACTGACAATGCACACCTTACCCATTTGCTTCGTGGTCTGGCAGCGATAATAACCCATGGAGGCTACGTTCGCGTCGAGCAAGGGGTCTACCAGCTCGATTGCGCGCGGTCCCTGGACAGCGAGCATGGCCGTTTCCTCCGTACGATCCGACATCAGGACTTCGTCCTCGGGTTGTAGCTGAGATTGGATCCACTGAACTATCCTGGCGCGATTCCCGGCATTGACCACCAGCATGTGGTAGTCGGTACCGCTAGGTGTTTGCTGGTGATAGACCAGCACGTCGTCGAGAACACCTCCCTCGTGATTGGTAACCAGGGCGTACCGGATACAACCCGGCTTTAAATCCAGGACGCGACGGGTCAACAGCCGATCGAGAAAACTGCCGCTTCCTGGACCATCAAAGCGAAGGCGGCCCATGTGTGAAACATCAAAGACACTGGCTCGCTCCCGGGTTGCCAGGTGCTCGGAGACGATCGAGTCATATTGCACCGGCATGGACCAGCCTGCGAAATCAACCATGCGAGCTCCCCGCTCCACATGCCAGTCGTGTAGAGGTGTTTGCAACAAGTTGCCCGTGGACATTCCTTTAATAACCTTTCAGGTGAATCAGCACGTGGGTTTCAGCAGGTTCGCAGGTTTGGCAGAGCCCGAATTGTAGCCAAATGCAAGGAAGTGCCCAAGGGTTGGAGTGCCAGATTGTGCAAAAGCGGGAGCGCCAGGGAGAGGGCTAACGCGATCGACGGCGCTTATTTCCGGAGGACTTCTTTTTGCGCCGGGTTTGCCCGTGACTCTTCTTGGCCTTGGAGCTTTTCTTTTTCTTTTTGCCGGCTGGTCCCTGTCGCGGTTTGGAGGGACGCCTGGAGGACCTGGAGTTCAGCCGGGAAGAGGTTAACGGCTTGATGAACTTGAAGTCCAGTTGGCGACGATTAAGATCCACACGGTTGACCTCGACCTGCAACTTGTCACCGAGTCGAAACTGGTTTCCTCGACGATGTCCCGAAAGCGTGTGCGTTTGAGGGTCATGTTGGTAGTGATCTTCTGGCAGTCCGTCGATATGGACCAGTCCGTCTGCAGGCAACTCGAGACCCTGGACAAAGAGGCCAAAATCCTCCACGCCGGTGACGACGGCTTCCATGTTCATGCCGATGTGCTGGCTGAGATATCCCAGTAATTTCAGCTTGACCAGTTCGCGTTCAGCAGCTTCTGCAACCTGTTCTC
>JAZADA010000471.1:0-6252 GCA_036124135.1 Planctomycetota bacterium
TCATACGGTTTGTCCTGGTTCAATGACCGAATGACATAATCACGGTACCGCCAGACAAAGGGCTTGGTACCGTCACGCTCGTAACTATTGGACTCTGCATAGCGGACCAGGTCCAACCAGTGGCGCGCCGCGCGCTCCCCGTACTGGGGAGACTCCAGCAACTGATCAACAATTTTCTCAAAGGCATCGGGGGATTCATCCGCCAGGAAGGTTTGCACCACTTCTGGATCGGGAGGCAACCCTACCAGGCTGTAGTAAGCACGGCGCAACAAGACCGTTTTATTTGCCGGAACGGCTGGCTTCAACTTCGCATTTTCCAGCCGGGCAAGCACGAAGGCATCCACCGGGTTCTTGACCCAGCCTGGTTGCTGAACAGCAGGGATGGCAGGTGTCGCAACAGGTTGAAACGACCAGAATTTTCGCGCCTTGTCGTCTACCGCAGGCGGCACCAGGGCCTCCTGCTTCATTACGATTGCTTTTTCATCAAACGGGAGCCCCAGCTTGACCCAACGAGCCAGGATATCTATCTCGGCCTGCGGCATCTTGCCGGTCGGCGGCATCTCCAGCGATTCGTAGCGAATCGCTTCCAGCAGCAGGCTTTCAGTCGGTTTCGTCAACGACACGGCCGGCCCGGTTTCGCCACCTCGCAACACATGATCTCGACTGGTCAGTCGCAGCTTACCACGAATTTTCGTCTCACCACCGTGACACTTCAAACATCGCATTTCCAGGATCGGCTTGACCTGCTGACGGAAAAAGTCCAGTTGCTCGGCGGTCGCTTTCGCCTTGCCCTGGGCAGCTGTCGACGGCTCATCCGCAGCAAGCGTTCCCGTCCAACAACCCAATACCAGGGCAACCCGCACAAGGGGAAACGCAGACATGACCCCGCGCTGAATCCAACACCACATGTTTACGTTCGGCACAGGTAGAGTCCCCCGGTTGATCTTTGCTAGTCGATTCCATGGTTCCCTGCCAGACAAGCCTACCCATCGCCCAGGGTTTCCTTGCAAATCGCACAGAACCTTTATTGAACAGGACTTATTATATGTACACCAAGACAAATGAACAAACCCGGTGGTCCTGGGCGTGGAAACGGTTTTCCTGCCAGCCCATTTTCAGGAAATGACTACGGTTATAGTGGTTGAAAATCGTGAATGTACTCACGAACAACAGAAAGCAACCCGTTTCTTGGTCAGTAATCGTGTGGTGGAGCGATCAATCGCTGGAAACAAGTAACCGTTTGCAAGAGCTGAATGAAAAACCGCCCGTGACCGCACCGGAAAATAACCCTCCCGGTGCCGCCACGGCCGGATGAAAAAACTGCTGCCTAGCCGCACAACACAGCTGGCAGACAACGATTAACAGCATCATCCTCCCAAGCCTGACACAACCGACCAGACTCCCAAACGGGACTTTTCAGCATTCGACTGGTCGGTGTAGAAATCACGTTTCTGGTCGTATTCATAGGCCGTGGCAGCTACGGCAAAACCATGCGCAATCAGGTCCTCGTTGACCAGTTCTCGATCTTCCGTTCGGTACACATAGGCCAGCCTGGTTCCCTGCTCATCTTCACTCCCAACAGCCTCATCAAAATCCAGGTAAACCAACTCACCTTGAAATTCTTTTCTCATGTAATCCAGGGCTGCTGCGTGAACCTCCGGATAGACCTCGGTGCTGGTAACCGGGTCGAGTCCCAGCAGTCGGACCTTGCGGGTCTTACCTGCCTGGGATACCAGCACGTGAATCGTGTCGACAATTTTAACGATCCGTACTGGTTGGACACTTCGCTGCTTCTCCACCACGACGGTGGAATAGAGGGTTCTGCGTACTGGACGTACCCGTCCGACCGAGATGATGATCGGTGGGGTAACCCTCGGCACCACAACGATCGGTGGCTTTGGCGGCAGCGGCAAAATAGGCAACGTCGGTTTCGTGATTCCCGGTTTGGGAATTCCTGGTTTGGCATAGACAGGTTTGGGCCTGGCCGCAAACGGCTTCACCGATTTCGATGGTTTCGCTTTCCTGGCAGATGGTTTGAGAGGCTTGGCCTGCAGCAACGATACTCCGGCACCGGGCAACACGAACGTGGCAACCAGGCACACTACGAATAATTGACGCTTCATTATCATTCTCCTTTAACGAATGGTCTGGAAAGCCACCACGTGGCTCGTTTGTCAAAAGGTCTCTGGAGAGTAGAAACACCTCGTCTCCCCGGCGGCCTCGAAAAAAGCAACCCGGCCTTACCGGGTCCCTACAGGGAAATTTCTTTTTTCCGTTTTTTGGCCGTAATAAGCGAGCCCAATGAAAATGACCGGGGTTTGCAGAGATATAGTTTCGACAGTTGCCGTTGACGCCAGAAATCCGGACGCGAAAATGAGTTTTACGCTAACTCCTTTCAACCAACACGTAACTGGATCCTCGGTTTTTCTCATGACAGACGAATCTCCTCGTCACGAAGACGTCCTGGCGCAGCTGCGCGACAACGGGGAAGCTACGCTTGCCCAGTTATTTGACGAGCATCGCGAACGCCTGCAGCGGATGGTGGCCTTCCGGATGGACCATCGACTACACGGCCGCGTGGACCCCGCGGACGTGGTCCAGGAGTCTTACCTGGATGCCGTCAAGCGAATCCCTCATTACCTGGACAATCCGGTGGTATCGGTTTTTATCTGGATCCGTTCCATCACCGGACAAACGTTGATCAACGTTCACCGCCGTCACGTGAAGGCACAGCGACGTGCCGCCGGACGCGAAGTACGCCGCCCCCGGGGGGCGGCCCCCCAGGCAACGTCCGTCTCGCTGGCTGCCTACCTGGTTGGCCAGCAAACATCACCCAGCCAGGTTGCCATGCGTGCCGAGGCGCTGGCAGGAATCGAGCAAGCGCTGGAGAAATTGGACGAGTTGGACCGTGAAGTCCTGGTACTGCGACACTTCGAAGAACTCACCAACCAGGAAACGGCCGAGGCACTCGGGTTACAAAAAGCAGCAGCCAGCAACCGGTATGTACGAGCCCTCAAACGGTTGAGAGAAATACTGGTCAATACACCAGGACTTTCCTTTTCCTCATAACCCCTGGACGCATCCCATGCCCCACGAGCACTCAGAAGAGAACCCGGTCGAGGTATTGGCCGAGGAATTCGCCAAGCGGATTCGCAGTGGGGAACATCCATCGATCCATGATTACGTCTCCCGTTACCCCGATCACGCAGATGAAATCGAATCCCTGTTTCCGTCTATCGCCATGATGGAACAACTGAAACAGCAAAAGAAGGCCTCGCAGGATCGACGACCCTCCACGGTGAAACCCCCGTCTAATATGCCGGAACAACTGGGGGACTTCCGCATCCTGCGCGAGATCGGACGCGGTGGCATGGGCATCGTTTACGAGGCCTGGCAACAATCGCTGGCGCGACGTGTCGCCCTCAAGGTACTGCCCACCGAGGGTATGGGCCGCTCACAAAAACAGGTAGAGCGTTTCCTGCGAGAGGCCAAGTCAGCTGGCCGTCTCCATCACACCAATATCGTCCCGGTATTCGGCGTGGGGCAACATGATGGTATTTACTACTACGTGATGCAGTTGATCGAGGGATATGGGCTGGACAGCCTGCTGGAATACTACCAGTCCCAGCGTGACCAGGCGGGTGCCGAAACAAACAACGAAATGCTGCTGGACAATACCCTGGTCTCGGCAGGTCCATCCGGGCAACCGACCGCTAATCTCACACGCTGGAGTAGCGAGAATACAGCTACCTTTGCCCCGGACGACGCCGAACCCGCTCCGATCATCTCACCGGTTTCACCCGCGGAATCTGATCAAGACGATAAGCAACCGGTCCTGCTGTCTACCAATCGGCTCCAACTGGACTGGCAACAGATTGCTACCATTGGGATCCAGGTTGCTGATGCGTTGCACTACGCCCACGAGCATGGAATCCTGCACCGTGACATCAAGCCGGCAAACCTGCTGATCGACCAGGAGCACAACGCCTGGATTACCGATTTTGGCCTGGCCAAGGCCGCGGATAACAACAATCTCACCCAGACCGGTGATGTCGTCGGTACCCTGCGTTACATGGCACCGGATCAGTTCGAGGGTAACTGTGATGCCATTAGCGAGGTTTATAGCCTGGGAATCACGCTCTATGAGCTGGCCGCCCTGCAGCCTGCCTTCGCCCAGGAAAGCCGCATGGAGTTGATCCGTCATATCATGGAAGGATCTCTCCCACCCCTCCAGGAAATACGGGCTGGCATCCCGCGTGACCTGGAAACAATCATTCAAAAGGCTGTCTCCAGGGAGACCCATCAACGATACGCGACCGCAAACGCGTTAGCAGAGGACCTGGCAAGATTCCGTGATGATCGTCCGATCCTCGCTCGTCGGAGTTCCTCACTGCAGAAAGTCCAGCACTGGAGCCGGCGCAACCCGGCCCTGGCCATCAGCGTCACCATTACGGCCTGCCTGCTACTGCTCGTCGCCGTGACGGCATCGGTAGGCTACCTGTCAACCGTGCGTGCCCTGGACGGATTAAATCGCCAGCAGAAAAAGACAGCCGATGCCATGATGGTCGCGGTCACCAAGCGCAGGGAAGCGGACAAGCAGTCCCAACGAGCGGAACACAACCTGGCCGTTGCCATGGAAGCCCTGGACGGAATTTTCACCTCCGTAGGACGTCCTCAAGCTCCCTCACCCATGGACAATTTTGAGCAACAGGCACCGGACCTTATTATTCCCCAGGAATCCACGGTCACTCCGGACGAAGCACGCCTGCTGGAAAACATGCTGGACTTTTATGGCAAGTTCATTGCCTACAATCGCGATGATACCGCATTGCAAATAAAGGCTGCCGAGGCCCATCTCCGGGTCGGAAAAATCCAGTTGTTACTCGGCCACATTGCCTCGGCCAAGATGGCCTACCGGGATGCATTGCAAGCCTACCAGAAACTCCAAAAGAAGTTTCCCGACACCTCCACCTACCAGATCCAGGAAATCGCGATTCGCAACGAGCTGGGAACACTTCATCGAACTAACAGTGACCTGGTCAACTCTGTGACCGAACACCGGACAGCCCTCTCATTACTGGACAAACTACCTGCAGAGATCCGCCAGGCAAAAGCTGCTCGCTTCCAGCGCGCCCGCACTTACAACCTGCTGGGCCAACCCATGAAGAGCGGACCTCGGACCCGCCAGAGCGAGACGGGCACTGCCAGTTTCCTGGTCGAACAACTGCTCCGGGAAATGGATTTTATCCCGGCAGATCTTCATCTCGAAGCAGAAAAAATTCTCGTCGACCTGGTAAGGCAACATCCAGGAAATGCCATCTATAAGATCGAACTGGTTCGCAGCCTGAAAAACATGATACGCGTCTCCACTCGGTCCAGGTCCCAGATTGATCCCTGGCAACTCTGGCACGAAGCCAGGGATATTGTCGATGACTTGCTACGCAGCCAACCAGACAACCCCACCTACCAGTACGAGTACGCCCTGCTCTTCATTCATAAGATCCCACGAGGCAGGCAACCCGTCCCCATGAACCGAGTACGCGAACGCCTCGACGAAGCCATCATCGTCTGCGACAGGCTGCAACAACGATATCAGCATATCCCTGAATACCGGAAACTGGTGGCCCAGGCACTTTATAATCGAGCTGAATTTGAAATTCGTGATAACAACGCACGCGGAGTATCCGAACGATTGATGCCGGCCCGGGAACTCATCACCGATTCCATTGAGATCCAGCGCACCCTGGTCAGCCAGTTCCCCGATTCGCTTCAATACCAGATTCGTCTCAACCAATCCCTGCATCGTCTTACTGAAATCCATGATCGGATGGGGCGCACCGATGATGCGCGTAGCGTACTCGAGGGAACCATCAAGGAACTTGACCGTTTCATCGATGATCACCCCAAGTTCGAAGATGCAAGACGCATCCTGATCAGTGATTACGATTTGCTGGCAGCCTTGCTGGACAAGCTAAGCCAGGATCGGTTTGCCCAGGTTGCCCGCGACAAGGCCAAGGCATTGCGCGACAAATACGGTATCGATGCGCCGACGATCCTGCCCCGGAATAACTGACCGGAGCCATCCCTCCCGGATCAATCTCCCGGGCGTTCACGCCACTGCTGAAAATTCCTGGCAGCCAGTTTCTCTCGCAGTTGTGCCAGTTTATCCCCGGCCAAAGGCAACAGTGGCAACCTTGGTGGGCCAACACGAATACCGATGTCTTCCATCAAGACGCGGACCGATGGCAAGAA
>JAZADA010000472.1:0-5763 GCA_036124135.1 Planctomycetota bacterium
CCCGGTAACCAGTACGCCCAGGATGTTGTCGCTGACCTCTCCGCGGCCAACCGTCGCCGGTATGGTGGTACCGGGCAGGGCTCGGATAATTTCCTGGAATCGTTGGTGCGCGACCTCGGAGTAAGGATCCAGGCGTCGAGGCTGCGCTGATTTCTCGGCCAGGTACTGGGGATCCCCGGTGACCAGGAAAGCGAAACGCTCCTGGGCTGTCGCAGACCGACCTGGAATCAATATGAAAAGTATCAGCAGGTACCACAGGGAGATTGTTGGCATGAGTCGTCGCGGTCTCCAGGTCCAGTGTGCAAGTGAAAATCACCGTTTCCCATGTTCGAGACAAGTTGATCTTAATCCATTTTTAGTGTCCTTGAAATTGCCCGAGAGACGCCTTGCAGGCAATCCTGAGATCGGCTCTGCAGGGGCTAGTTATTGCCTAGAAAAATGAAGGGCGATAAGATCTACTAGTTCCCGTGGGGCCAGCAGCGTGGTCCGGCATGAGGCAAGTCGTTACCGATTAGAAGGAACAGGAAGATGGGGATGCAATCTGCAGGCAAGGTACGTGGTTTCTTGATGATTTCCGGGATGCTGGTCAGTTTGGCGAGTGTTGCCTGGTCAGCAGAACCCCAGGCACCAGATTTTGCCAGGGAAATTCAGCCTGTGTTTGCCAAGCGATGCTACAAGTGCCACGGCCCCAACGCTGCGGAGGCGGGACTGCGGCTGAGTTCGCGTGAGGATGCCCTGAAGTCACTGGAGTCCGGACGGTCGGCAGTGGTACCTGGTAACCTGGAAACCAGCGAGTTGCTCAAGCGAGTTCGTTCGACCGATGAGACGCTACGGATGCCACCGGAAGGTAAGCCACTGACATCCGAGGAGATCAAGGCCCTGGAGGCCTGGATCCAGCAGGGTGCTACCTGGTCGGCACACTGGGCTTTCGAGAAACCCCGGCGTCCCAAGGTTCCGCGTCCAGCCGGCCAGTCTTGGGTGCGTAATCCGATCGATGCGTTTGTGCTGCGTGGGTTGGAGGCTGCCGGTTTGCAGCCGGCGGCACCCGTGGACAAGGTGGGGCTCATTCGTCGTGCCTACTATAACCTGATCGGCTTGCCACCATCGGCTACGCAGGTGGATGCTTTCCTGGCGGATAAATCGCCCGAGGCCTTTGAAAAGGTTGTGGATCAATTACTAGAGTCACCGCAGTATGGCGAGAAATGGGCACGTCATTGGTTGGACCTGGTCCGATATGCGGAGACGAATGGATATGAACGTGATGGTCGCAAGGACTTGATATGGAAGTACCGTGACTACGTGATTCGTGCTTTTAACCAGGACAAACCGTTCAACCGGTTCATCATGGAGCAGCTTGCCGGTGATGAACTGGAAGGTGTCACCGGGGAGAGCCTGACGGCAACCGGGTTTTACCGACTGGGTATCTGGGATGATGAGCCTGCTGACCGTCCCCTGGCTCGTTATGACTATCTTGATGATATCCTGCGCACGACCAGCGAAACGTTTCTTGGAATGACGGTTGGCTGTGCACGATGCCATAACCATAAAATCGACCCGATTGCGCAGAAGGACTATTACTCGTTGCTCTCCTTTTTCTCGGACATCTCTCCGCATGGTTCGGGGAAAACAAATCTATTGCCTGTTTCGACAGCTCGGGACAAGGCCCAGTTCGACGAAAAAAATCGTGACAAGAAAAAACGGGAAGAAGAATGGGCTGCGAGGATCGTCGTGTTGGAAAAAGAGTTTGTGGCTGCCATGGCCAAGCGGTATCCGGGGGAAAAACTGACAGCAAATAAGCCGAAAACGCCCCGTAACCAGGTCGTTTTGTCCGATTCCATCAAGCAGCCCCAGGTTTGGGAATACACGTTTGAGAAACCGGCCAACAATTGGTTCCAGATTGCCTATGACGACAGCAAGTGGAAAAAAGGGCCGGGAGGCTTCGGTACGAAGGGAACCCCGGGCAGTCATGTTCGCACGGTGTGGAAAACCCCGAACATCTGGTTGCGCAAGGATTTTGGATTGACCGAAATTCCGACCAAGCTGGTAATGCACCTGCATCACGACGAGGATGCTGCGATTTATCTCAATGGGAAGCTGGTCAAGACATTGAAGGGATACACCACCGACTACAAATCGCACGATATTTCCGGGGAGTCCCTGGATGTCTTGCAGACGGGGCGTAACACGTTGGCCATTCATTGTCGCCAAACGGGTGGCGGACAGTATATCGATGCCCGCCTGGTTGTCGATTACGGTGAGTCATCGTTGATCAGGTTTGCCAACAAGTACGGCAAGGAGTTACTGGGCGATCAGAAAATGATGCAATGGAAACAGCTGCGACAAGATCTGTTGCGCAGCCAGGCAACGAAAATGGAGTTGAAATCTGAATTGGCAATGGTGGTCGCAGAACGCGGACGCCAGAAGACGTGGATATTGCAGCGGGGTAACCCACAACTGCAGGGCGAGGAAGTTGGACCCGGATTTCCCCAGGTCCTGAATCCGCCGGCCGCAACCATCCCGGACAGCAAGGGCCAGAAGACTAGCGGGAAACGTCGCGTACTGGCTGACTGGATTTCCAGTCCGGATAATCCCATGACAGCGCGCGTGATGGTCAATCGCTTGTGGCAGCATCACTTCGGTCGCGGAATCGTTAGGACCACCAGTGACTTTGGTTTCCAGGGGAGTCCGCCCACTCACCCGGAATTATTGGATTGGCTGGCAACGGAAATGATCGAGCGTGGCTGGCGTTTGAAGTCGATGCACAAGTTGATCATGCTGTCCAATGCTTACCAGATGTCTTCGCAGGCCAATGCCAAGGCGCTTGCCAGTGATCCCGAGAATGACAGGTTCTGGCGTTTTAATATGCGGCGTCTAACTGCTGAGGAAATTCGCGACTCGATCCTGGTTGCCAGCGGAGCCTTCAATGACAAGATGTTTGGCCCAAGTATTTTTCCTGTACTACCCCAGGAGGTTTTGGCGACCGCCTCGAGGCCAGGTGCAGCCTGGGGGCGTTCGTCTCCGGAAGATGCCGTGCGACGCAGCATTTACATTCACGTCAAGCGGTCCCTGCGTCATCCGATGCTGGCCAATTTTGATGCGCCAGATACGGATACGAGCTGTTCCGTGCGGATGACGACGACCGTTCCGACCCAGGCATTGAACATGTTAAATAGTCGATTCCTGTCCGAGCAGTCGACGCGACTGGCGGACCGACTCCAGGCGCAATGGCCAGATGACCTGGACCGACAAATTGGCCAGGCAATTCGTGTGACAACGGGTTATGTCGCCGAAAAGCAGGAGATCGAGGCAGATCGCAAGTTCGTCGAAAAGCTTGAAAAACAGGAGCAATTGTCCCGAAAAGACGCCCTGAAAACGTATTGTTTGCTCGTGCTCAACGCCAACCAGTTTATTTACCTGGATTGAGATAATTAGGAACCGGAGTTCATTCATGACCAAGAGACCTCGTCAGGATTTTTGTGGCCGTACGCGCAGGGAATTCCTCTGGCAGGCTGGAGGTGGCTTCACGTCCCTGCCACTGCTCTCGATGCTTTCGGAAGATGGTTTCCTGGGGCACCAGACGCAGGCGGCAGATGGCGCATCACCCTATGAGAATCCACTGGCGCCCAAGCCACCTCATTTTGCACCCAAGGCCAAGAGTGTCATTTTTCTATTCATGTATGGTGGTCCCAGCCACATCGACACCTTTGATTACAAACCCAAGATGTACGGTATGGATGGTAAAACCATCGATGTGAAAACCTTCGGTCGTGGCGGACGCAAGAACAAGGGACGTATCGTTGAACCGAAGTGGAAGTTCAAGCAATACGGAGAATGTGGGAAATGGGTGAGCGATCTATTTCCCAACGTGGCCACCTGCGTTGATGACATCGCGTTCCTTAACTCGATGACCGCCGATTCACCGATCCATGGTTCTGCCATGTTGATGATGAACTCTGGGAAGGTGTTGAGTGGTAGTCCGGCGCTTGGATCATGGGTGAACTATGGCCTGGGTAGTGTCAACGAGAACCTGCCAGGTTTCGTGGTGATGCTTGATCGGACAGGAGGGCCTATCAGCGGGGCCAAGAACTGGGCCAGCGGATACATGCCAGCTGCCTACCAGGGTGTGGTGATGCGATCCAAGGGTGCGCCGATCCTGGACCTCGAACCGCCGCCCGGGGTCAAGAAGACGACGCAACGACTGTTGTTGGACCGCTTGATTGAGAAGAACCGTCAGCACCAGTTGCGACGCATTGATAACTCGAATCTTGCGGCCCGCATCGCGAGTTATGAACTGGCTTACAAGATGCAGCAGCATGCCCCGGAGGCAATGGATGTTGAAGAGGAGACCGAGGGTACGCATAAGCTCTATGGGCTCGACAATCCGCAGACCGAGGATTTTGCTCGCAAGTGTATTCGTGCCAGACGCCTCGTGGAACGCGGGGTTCGTTTTATCCAGATCTACTCCGGGGGAAATCACAACGACGCAAACTGGGATGCCCACGGTGATCTGCAAAAAAATCATAACTACCACGCTGGCAACACCGATAAGCCAATCGCCGGATTGCTCAAGGACCTCAAACAGCGCAATCTACTTGATAGTACGCTGGTAGTTTGGGGTGGGGAATTCGGCAGGCAGCCGACGGCCGAATATGCCAAGGGGACAGGGCGTGATCATAACTCCTATGGTTTCACGATGTGGATGGCCGGAGGGGGGATCAAGGGGGGTGTAAGTGTCGGAAAAACCGATGAACTTGGCTCTGCAGCCGTTGAAAATCCCTTTCACGTTAAGCATCTCCATGCCACGATTTTGCAGCAGATGGGGCTCAATCCCAATAAATTGGCTTACTTTTACGGGGGATTGAACCAGAAATTGGTAGGGGTAGAGCATGTAGACCCGATTAAGGAGATTATTTAAGTCCAGATCGATTGCTTTATTCCGGCCTCGGGTCGTGGTTTTCTGTCGCTCGATCCGATAGAATAACCGTCTTTGACAGCGGGCTGTTTCGAACATGGTGTTTTCGAGTCTCGCTGTAGGTGACATTTTTTTAGGGAATTTTAGAAATGCCAGAAGGTACTATCAAACGACTCACGGACAAAGGTTTTGGATTTATTGATACCGGAACCGACCAGGATATGTTTTTTCACATGTCGAATCTGGAAGGCGTCAGCTACGACGAACTTCAAGAAGGACAACGTGTGTCGTACACTGAAGGTCATGGGCCCAAGGGACCACGAGCTGAGAACGTTACACTCGTCTAGACGGTTCGAGTAAACAACGCGGTAGGGTTTTAGTTGCCAATACAGATCACTTCGTTGATCGTATGTGCAAAGATCGCACCGGCAGAAAAGCTGAGACTCGCACGATTAAATGATTTGCCGACCGGACCGAGGTCGTTGATCGAAAGAATAGCGTGTTCATCCAGCGTGGGTGCACCTGCTTCGATCACGTAAACGGTTCCGTTCATCACCGGGACAAAGAGTCGTTTCCCACTGATAGTGGGGACCTGGGAGGCATGATGCCCCCAGCCGGTACCGCGTGACCTGGCATCTCCCATCACCACATAGCCACGAGAGTTCTTGACCTCGTTGGGTGTAAAGCACCATTGATGAATGGGGAGTGCCTGGGGAGGTTTCCGCGAGTTCTTTTTTAGACGCGCGATGACCTCCGGTGACATGCCACTGGGATCCCAGAGCAATTGATCCTGGGCGTCTCCCGGTTCGCGCTTTAGTTGCACAGGAAATTGCAGGTATTGCACGCTGCCG
>JAZADA010000473.1:0-5822 GCA_036124135.1 Planctomycetota bacterium
GTTACTGCTTTCCGGTTGCCAAAAGTCCCAGGAGGCCCAGGAAGACGAAAACCAGGAGGCCCAGGAGGCCCAGAAAGACGAAAACAAGATGACTATAGAGAAAACCGTCTTTGGTAAAATGACTGATGATCGTGAAGTGGATTTGTACACCTGTACGAATGCCAGCGGGTCCGTGGTGAAACTGAGTAGCTACGGTGCTATCGTGGTTGCCCTCGAAGTCCCGGACCGGGAAGGGAAACTTGCCAATATTACACTGGGTTTTCCAACGCTCGAGGGATACCTTCCACGGCATCCGTACTTTGGTGCGACGGTGGGACGTTATTGCAATCGAATCGCGAAAGGCAAATTCAAACTGGGTGACCAGGAATTTACCCTGGCAACCAACAATGATCCGAATCACCTTCACGGCGGTGAAAATGGGTTTGATCGAGTGCTCTGGGATGCAGAACCAGTCCAGACCGAATCTGCGGTAGGAGTCCAGTTTCATTACGTTAGCAAGGATGGTGAAGAAGGTTATCCCGGTAACCTGGATGTTACCGTTGTTTACCTGTTGACCAACGACAATGAACTGAGTGTTGAATTCAAGGCCACGACGGATCAACCCACACCCGTGAACCTCACGAATCATAACTACTGGAATCTTGCAGGTGCAGGTTCGGGTAAGATCGTGGATCATGAGCTAGAAATCATGTCAGATCAGTACCTGGCAGTGGATGAGACGCTCATCCCAACGGGTGAATTGGTTGATGTGTCCGGCACGTTCCTGGATTTTACGAAGGCCCAGAAAATGGGCGCGAGGCTCAAGGAGAGCAAGTTAGACCCGATTGGCTATGATCATTGCTTTGCCCTGCGCAGCCAGGATGGCTCGATGGCGCTGGCCGCAAGAGTCAGTGATCCCGTGAGTGGTCGCGTGATGGAAATTCATACCACGCAGCCGGGGATCCAGTTCTATTCCGGCAATTTCCTTGATGGTTCCGAAGGTGGTGGTGGTAACAATCAGCACGAGGCTTTTTGCCTGGAAACACAACATTATCCAGACTCGCCAAACCAACCCAAATTCCCGAACACCATCCTGGAACCCGGGAAGACCTATCACCAGAAGACCATTCACAAGTTCTCGACCCAGTAGCAAGCGGTCGTAGGCTGACGGGATGCCTGGATTTGGGTGTCAGCGAATGTTGATTCGGTAAGGTAGCATCAGCAGGGATGGTTCTGCGAACAAACTGCGGACGGCCTCGACATCCCGGATGTTGCGTAGCCAGGGATGACTGGCAGGCGTCGTGAAGCCAGGCAAGGCGCCGCCTCCGCCCAGGAGCTGCTCAAGAAAACTCTGGCTTTCCGGCAGGATCAACAAATCGGTCTTCTCATCGGCACCCAGCTTAGCGGCTTGCTTGGCGGCCTGGATGGCCTCCTGCAGCGTTCCCATGTGGTCGACTAGTTTGTGTGCCTTGGCCTGGCGACCGGTCCAAACGCGGCCACTGGCCAGCGGCTCAAGCTCTTTGAGTGATAATTTCCTGCCTGCGGATGCCTTGCTGGTGAATTGTCGGTACACGTCCTCCATGTTAGTTTTCCAGATTGTTCGCTCGCTTTCAGTCATGGGGCTGGTGGTCGATAACAGGCCGCTGTTCTTTCCCTTGCTGATCACCTCGGTCCTGACTCCAAAGCGGTCGAACAAGCCTCCGAAGGAAATCTTGCCGCCAACGACACCGATGGAACCGGTCAGGGTTCCCGGTTGAGCAAAAATCTGATCGCAGCCCATGGAAATGTAATAACCTCCACTGGCGGCGATGTTTCCCATGCTGGCGATAACCGGTTTCTTGATGCGCTGAATCTCTCTCCAGATCAAATCGCTGGCCAGCGCAGATCCCCCGGGGCTATCAACTCGCAGGACGATGGCCTGGACGGTCTTGTCTCCATCTGCCTGCTTCAATGCACTGATCAAGGTATCGCTACCGACCGAAGCTCCTCCCAGCAGGCTGAAGCTGCTTTCACCACTGACAATGGTTCCCACGGCGTAAATAACGGCGATTTTCTTGTTCTTGGTTGTTTTCTTGGCATCGGAGCCATTGAGCAACAGGTCAAACAACTTGACCATCCCCATCATGCCCGAGAAATCGTTTTCGACTTTCTTGATGGCGTATCCATTCATGATGTCAATCTGCGCTTCCTCGGTCGCCAAATCCTTGCTGAGCCTTTGCTTGATTTGATCGCCGTAGGCGACTTCATCGATCAACCCTGCCTTGAGCGCCTCTTGGGCAGTGAAGAGACCTTGATCGACGAGTTTCCTGACCGTATCCACGGGCAGCTTTCGATCCTGGGCGATGGTTTCGACCATCTGGTCGTAGAAGTCAGTTAGCAGTTGGTCATACTGGGCACGAAATTCGGGGCTCATGGAACTGCGCGTATAGGGTTCAGCAGCTCCCTTGTGAGATCCAACCTGCATCATGTCAGCTTTCACACCAAAAAAATCAAAAAGGGTTTTGTAGAAAGTGATTTCAGCGCGAACACCGGGGATCATGAGGGTTCCGGATTCAGGCATGATGATGTGATCGCAGGCGCAGGCCAGCAGGTAGTCCGGGGCCATGGCCGATTCCAGGTCGGCATAGACTTTCCGACCCGCTGCCCGCGCTCGTTGAATAGCTTGGCGCAGGTCTTCCGACTGCGCTCGTCCGATGGCAGTTCCTCGTATCTTGAGAATCAGCCCGGAGAGATCCTCATCACTGGCGGCCTGATCCATTCGGTCCACAAGGCCCAGTAGGCTACTGTTGCCCGTGGCCAGCAGACCATCTGACGAAGACATTTCGGGAAGGGCGCCCCTGAGTGTCAGGCGGGCCACCACCAGGCGTTTCTTTTCTTCCTCTTCGGCAGCTTTCTTGGGGGCGTTTGCCCGGGCTTTGGCTCTCTGGGCGTTGGCCATCGGTAGCATTGTCAGCAGCAGGTAGAGTGCCAACAGTGCTGCCGTAAGAGGTGGTTGAAGCATGGGACGGATCGACATCAGAAAGGCTCCTGGCAAAGGTCTGTTTAAAGATGAAAGGACATTGTGACACAATCGACGGGGTGTTGGTACAGCCTGGCCACGCGGTCATTCAATCGACCTTGACACTGTACGCATGTATATTATAGTAGCAGCCATCTAGACAACTGCTTTTCGTGACAAGGAGTCTCCATGTCCGCCATGCAAACATTGACTCAGCGCCAGCGTGCCGTTTACGAGATGATTCGGGATAAGATCATCAATCGTGGTTATGGTCCCACGGTCCGGGAGATTGGGGAACATTTTGGAATTAATTCTCCCAATGGAGTCATGTGTCATTTAAAGGCGATTGAAAAGAAGGGATTGATTCGCCGTAGTCCCAACAAGTCTCGAGCGATTGAACTCACGCAGGAAGAGTCGATGGAACCGCGTGGTCTCCAGATGGCGGGAACCGTGGTTGCCGGTGCAACGAACCTGGCCTTTGAGCAGACGGATCGTATTGACTTTGACGAGTTGTTCGAGAGACAGGACCAGTTTGTCCTGGAAGTCCGTGGTGATTCGATGATCGAAGCCCAGATTGCCGATGGAGATTACGTGGTGATTAGGCAACAGAAAACTGCCCAGCAGGGTCAAATGGTTGTGGCCAGGACGGACAATGGTGAGGCGACGTTGAAGTACTGGTACCTGGAGAAAGACCAGGTGCGCTTGCAACCGGCCAATTCGGCGATGAAACCGATCTACGTCGACGATGCCGAAGTGGTCGGCGTGGTCGTCGGTGTTGTGCGACACCTCAGCTAGGGTTGCCTAGTGAGATTGCCTAGGCAGACTTGTCAAGCTTGGCAGCCTGGTTGATCTTGTTGTAGAGGGTTTTCAGGCTGATCCCCAGTTCTTCCGCAACTGCTGGTTTGTTTCCGTCATGGCGTCCCAGGGCCTCATGGATGGCTTCCATTTCCATTTCCTGGAGTGTCATCGCTGAGCGCGGACCAACCTGGTCGCTCGTTGTGTTTGCCTGGTGGAACCGTTGCGGCAGGTGATCCACGGTAATGGGAAGTTGCTCACAGAGAATAGTGGCATGTTCAATGGCATTGGCCAGTTCTCGGACGTTGCCAGGCCAGTGATGGGACTGAAGATAGCTGAGAGCCTCCGGTGTAAACAGGCCCTGCGTGGGATGGGCTCCAGCATGAAAACGCTGGTAGAGGTGTCTGGCAATCTCGGGTATGTCCGTCGCTCGATCTCGCAGGGCCGGTAAGACAATTTCGAAAGTGTTAATGCGAAACATCAGGTCCTGGCGAAAACTACCCTCGGCCACCATGTCTTCCAGCGCGCAATGTGTTGCGCAAAGGACCCGTACGTCGACCTCGAATGATTCGTTGTCCCCAAGGCGGCGGATTTCACCACTTTCCAGCACCCTCAGCAGCGTGGCCTGTAGGGACTTTGGCAATTCGCCGATTTCATCCAGGAAGATGGTGCCGCCGTGTGCGACCTCGAACAGGCCTACCCGGTGTTCATCAGCCCCCGTGTAGGCGCCCTTGCGATGACCAAAGAGCTCGCTTTCAATCAGGTTTTCCGGTAAGGATCCGCAGTTGATGGCAACAAACGGTTTTTGCGCACGGAGACTTTGCTCGTGAACGGCCCGTGCGACCAGTTCCTTGCCGGAACCGGTTTCTCCACGAATCAGGACGGTGGAATTGGTCGGTGCAACCTTGGTAATACGTTTGCGTACCTGTTCCAACGAATCACTGCTTCCCACGAGTTGTGGAGTCCCCTGAACCTGGTGCAGTTGGTGCTCGAGTGCCCGATACTTGTTGTTCATTTCTCGTTTTTCAATGACGCGTTTGAGCAGCTTTTTCAGTTCCGCCAGCTTGCAGGGCTTGGTCAGGTAATCGAAAGCGCCGAGACGCAGTGCGGCCACGGCGGTTTCCTGGGAAGCCTTTCCGGTCAGGACGATCGATTCCGCTTCGGGCGAAAGCGTGGATGCGCGTTCGATCACCTCGATCCCCGAAAGTCCTGGCATATCCAGGTCCACCAACAGGCAGTCATAGGTATTTAGCTGCAAGGCGGCTTCCGCTGTTAATCCGTCCGGACAGACGGTGACTTCGTGACCCATGCGGGGCAGTTCCAGGCTCATTAATTCCTGCAAGGATTCTTCGTCGTCGGCGAAGAGAATTTTGAGTGAACTAGCCGACTTTTCGGTTTTCTTCATGATGCACATTTTTATGGGTTAAAGGTAAGGTAACTTGAAAACATGATCCTTTTCCGGGGCCCTCACTGGTGCCAACCACTTCACCCCCGTGGTCCGTGATAATACGGTAGGTAATCGAAAGCCCCAGTCCGGTTCCCTGGCCGTCCCGACGCCGCGTGAAGAAAGGATCGAACAGATGTTGCTGGACCTCCTGGGTCATCCCACACCCCGTGTCGACGACGGACAGTTTCAGGTGTTCGGAATCTTGCGTTAATTCCACCGAGACCGTGCCACCCGGTTCCAGGCTGTCCAATGCATTGGTAACAAGGTTCAACACCACCTGCTTGATTTCCTGGGAATTGACCATGGCTACGACCGGCGCGCTGCAACAAAAAACGACCTGTTTGTCGCGGTACTTTCCCAGGTGCTGGACCATGTCAATCACCCCAGACACTAGTTCCCTGAGCTCCGTGGGAGATTTCTGGCGATTCCCCAGGCGAGAGAAGTCCAGCAATCGATCCGTGATTCCCTTGCACCGGAAAGCTTCATCCTGGATTCGACGCAGGTACTTGCGCAGCACCGTGATCTCTGAATTGTGTTCACCGTCTGGCTTGCTGTCGTCCGTTCGCATGATGTCGTGCAAACGTGATTCCAGTGATTCGGCAC
>JAZADA010000474.1:0-6025 GCA_036124135.1 Planctomycetota bacterium
TCACCAGTGGACGTCGCACTCGAGGCGAGAGCTGGGATTTCACGCGCTACCGCAGCCAGATCGACGTCTACCAGGGCCAGCAGCAACTGATCAGCGA
The DNA here is from genome assembly GCA_036124135.1 of Planctomycetota bacterium. Taxonomy (GTDB): domain Bacteria; phylum Planctomycetota; class Planctomycetia; order Pirellulales; family Pirellulaceae; genus JAZADA01. The sequence continues at coordinate 98 of JAZADA010000474.1, forward strand.
TCGTCTCTTGCTCGATGCCGGAGATGGCCCGCTAGAAAGTCCTTTTCGTGTCGGGCGATTCCATTGCCTGGCCCTTGTCGTACTGATCGGGACAACACTGGAAACAGCCGCGACACGAATCCTGGAAGAGGTGAGCAACGAACCGGTTGGGTCCGCAGATTCCCTGGTAGAAACAGTCAGCCCGGTGGCAGGTGGATTAATACTCAGAATTGCAGGAATTACGACCGAACTGGTTGCCGACTGCATTACTCGAAGGTTATGCTTCTTGGAGGAGTTCCTGGGGGAAACCCCCTGGGCCCGCAAGTGGTAAACAAGGAATAACGTCATGCATCTTACACCACGCGAAACCGAAAAACTGGACCTTCATAATGCTGGCTTCCTGGCCCAGAAACGACTGGCCCGTGGCCTACGACTGAACTACCCGGAAACCGTGGCCCTGATTGCCACGCAGTTACTGGAATCCATTCGAGATGGCCGCTCGGTCGCCGAATTAATGGATCTCGGTCGCCAGTTCCTGGGACGGCGGCAGGTCATGCCGGGAGTTGCCGAAATGATCCCGGAGGTCCAGGTAGAAGGAACCTTTCCCGATGGCACCAAGCTGGTCACCGTCCATCACCCGATTGCCGCCGAGGATGGCAACCTGGAGTTAGCCCTGGCTGGCAGTTTCCTTCCCGTCCCGGACCTGGCAGTCTTTGGTGATCAGTCCGGCGAGGAGGCCGATATCCCGGGCACCTATACGACCACCGGCGAAGACGTTGAATTAAACGCCGGGCGTGCCACGGTGGACCTGAGTATTACCAACATGGGAGACCGACCGGTGCAGGTAGGTAGCCATTACCATTTCGTGGAGACCAATCCTTCCCTGGAATTCGACCGGGAACAGGCTTACGGAAAACGACTGGACATTCCAGCCGGTACTGCCGTTCGCTTCGAACCTGGCGAAACCAAGACCGTCACGCTGGTCGACATCGCCGGCAACCAGATTATTCGTGGAGGCAACAACCTCGCAGATGGCCCGGTCAACGACGAGAATCGGGCAGCCACCCTGGAGCGAATCCAGGCCAAGTCGTTTGCTCATAAAAGCAGCCAATAGTTCAACTATTCAACGTTCCCTGTTCCAGGCGCATTATCATGGCATATAAAATTTCACGAGCCGGTTACGCAGATATCTATGGCCCCACCACCGGCGACCGCGTTCGTCTTGGCGATACTTCCCTGGTATTGGAAGTCGAAAAGGACCATACGGTTTATGGTGACGAATGCAAGTTCGGCGGTGGCAAGGTCCTCCGTGATGGCATGGGACAGGCCACTGGTATCTCCCAGGAAGCAGCCCTGGACGTGGTCATCACTAATGCTCTCATCATCGACTACACGGGTATCGTCAAGGCCGATATCGGAATCAAGGGCGGACGCATCGTGGGCATCGGCAAGGCAGGAAATCCAGACGTGATGGAAGGCGTCGATCCGCAGATGATCGTGGGCGTGACCACCGAGGTCATTGCCGGCGAAGGCCAGATCCTGACTGCTGGCGGACTCGACACGCATATCCACTTCATCTGCCCGCAACAGGCACTGGAAGCAGTTGCCAGTGGCCTCACCACCATGCTTGGTGGCGGTACGGGTCCGGCAACAGGTACCTGTGCGACGACCTGTACCCCGGGAGCAACCCACATTCAAATGATGCTGCAGGCAACCGACGACCTGCCCCTGAACTTCGGTTTCCTGGGCAAGGGTAACTCGGCAAAACCGGAAGGCATCGAGGAGCAGATACTGGGTGGCGCCGTGGGACTCAAGCTTCACGAGGACTGGGGAACGACACCGGCAACGATTGATTGCTGCCTGACCGAGGCAGAAAAACTGGACATCCAGGTCTGTATTCATACGGACACGCTGAACGAGTCCGGTTTCGTTGAGGATTCGATCGCTGCCTTCAAGGGCCGCACCATTCACACCTATCACACCGAGGGAGCCGGCGGTGGCCACGCCCCTGATATCCTGCGGGTCTGCGGACAGCAAAACGTATTGCCCAGTTCCACCAACCCCACTCGACCCTACACCGTCAATACGATCGACGAACACCTGGACATGCTGATGGTCTGTCATCACCTGGACAAGAACCTGCCCGAGGACGTGGCCTTCGCAGAGAGTCGCATTCGCGGGGAAACGATTGCTGCCGAGGATATCCTGCACGACATGGGAGCCATCAGTGTCATGGGTTCCGATTCCCAGGCCATGGGACGCGTCGGCGAGGTCATCTCTCGAACGTGGCAAACGGCCGACAAGATGCGGCAACAGCGCGGATCACTGCCCGGGGATAACGCTGGTAACGACAACGAACGCATCAAGCGTTATGTCGCCAAGTACACCATTAACCCGGCTATTGCCCATGGAATGTCCCACCTGATTGGTTCGGTGGAGGTCGGCAAGCTGGCTGACCTGGTCCTCTGGAAACCGTCCTTTTTCGGCGCCAAACCGGAACTGGTCATCAAGGGTGGAGTCATCGCATGGTCCCAGATGGGCGATCCAAACGCCTCGATTCCGACGCCCCAACCTTCCTTCATGCGCCCGATGTTTGGCAGCTATGGAAAAGCAACCGGCCCCATTTCAGTCGCCTTCATCAGCCAACTGTGTGAACAGCACAAAGTTGCCGAGGGGTACGGACTTGGAAAACAACTCGAGGCCGTCAAGAACTGCCGCGGAGTCACCAAGCAGGATATGAAACTGAACGGTGCCACGCCGGAAATCACGGTCGACCCGGAAACCTATCACGTCACGGCTGATGGAGAACATCTGACGTGTGAACCGGCGGAGTCGCTGCCACTGGCCCAACGCTATTTTCTCTTCTAGGAACTGCTGGCTGCCATACCTTGCTCTCGTGACCTAGTCGTCACCTGGCAAGGGGCCTTGCATGGAATCAATCATCCGAATCAGGTTACGGATTTGTTCCTCGAACTCCCGGACGGTTTGCTCGATATCGTTCTCGGTCAGTTCCAGTTCTTCGCGATGGGCAAAACTCCCCGGCAAGGCCATCGATTCCACGTACATTTTTCTCGCCTGGTCAACCTGGTGCAGATGTCGACGCACCTCCGCCACGTTGTCCCAGCCCTGTTCCAGTAACGAGATCCGACCAACCGACTTCCAGTACGTCAGGTGCGCTGCATAGGTCTTGTGACGCTTCTGGGGAAAGAGATCCATCATCCTGGTTTCGATCACCAGTTGGCGATCAATATTCTCGACCAGGCTGCTGGCTCGTTCCTGCTGGGCTGATGTCACCTCAAAAACACCAGGCGCGACCTGGGCTGATTTCAATACGGCTCGCAGTTGATACGCGGGATCACGGACTGTTTGCTGCTGGGTAACCCAGTAACATCCGGATAACAGGATAATCGGTGGCAGGAAATAAACTGCCTGCCACGAGATCGCCTTCAGCGGGGACAGCGTCCCCGATCGATCCCACCAGGAAACCGTTTTTTCACTGGCCGGATCTGCACTTTCTTCCATTTCCAGGTTCTGGCGATTCTCCTTGTGACGGACCTTCCAGATAAACCCATCGAAGTAGTAATGAGTAATGGTAGAGGCAAAGAGAATGGAAGCCAGTAAGCCGACCAGCCAGTCGTAAGGCACTTCCGGTTGTACCGGGTTCCCCGGCCCCATCGTAACCACGTACCCATACGCCATGCAGAGCACCAGGTACCCCCCGATGACTGCTGCCAGGCTGACACCCTGCCCACGAGAAAAAAACCACTGGAATATACCGGCACGCACTGACTGCTTCCGTTGAGCCAGGTTGCGATTGTATTTCCAGACAATCGCCAGGTACTGGGTGACGTGAACAATTCCCAGGGTAGCAAAACCGGACAACAGGGTCCACTGGGCACCACCTGGATTGAATCCGCGAGCATAGGATACCTGCCCATCGACCAGGCGGACGCGTGCCTGGAAGAGAGCATTAAAAGTCGTCGTGAGTTGTTCAATGAACCAGTCCATGGCACCATGCGGAACATATGTCAGGTACATCATGCCAAACGTTACGACCATGAGGGCAATCTTGGCGTAACTGATAAAATACGCGTTCCGCCGACACCAACGCAGGTAAAAACAATACCTGGCCGTCACCAGGACCGCGATTCCCAGGGCCAACCACTGACAACCCGCCAGGAACCCTGAGTCCAGGAAATTCAACAAAGGTACGCCACAGTCGATCGCCAATTGGTAGAGCAAAGTGGGCAACCAGGCCACCGTGGCCAGCATGATATAAATAAACCACGACCCGCACAGGCACAGGTCCATGCGGGAAGCAATCTTCCGGGGTGCTCGGTTATGTCGATCATAAATTCTCATAAAGCCATAATGCTGCATGAGGAAGTGCCACAGATCCCACACGGTCACGATCGTATACAGGTAGAGCAGGTTATTCATCGAGCTGCCGCTACGAATCAGGAACACCACGGCTGCCATGCAGCACGTAAAGGGGATGATCGGTGCCAGCAGCAGGCTCCAGCGAAACCGACTCAGGAGATCCCGGTCACCATAGATACGCAGGAACGTCGGTAAATGATGCGACGTGTTGACAACTGCAAAGGTACTCCAGACCAGCAGCTCCCCACCTGTGAAAAACAGCAGCAAGATCGCTGGCAGCACGAACACCGGCGTGCCAATGATAAAAAACGCATCGGCCCAAGAACCCAGAATCCAGTTCTGCTTCAGTGGTGCGACGGGTGATCGAGAAACTGCAACCGTAGCCACGCAATGTTCTCCAAGCCGAGTGACGAGACGGGACTGCTAACCATGAGGCCGTGGCGACCTGTTCCTTATTGTAACCCAGGACGTCCATCGTGGCAGCGGCAAAACCAAATGCCACCGAGATCGTTTTAACAGATTTCCTGCAACAATTGCCGCCAGAGTCGTTTTTCCCGAGCGGGGCGAACCAGGTGTCGTAGGCGTTGGCACGCCTGCTTCAACCGCCGATAGAACCCCTGGTCCTGCTCCGCCTGCAGCATCATCTCTGCGAGTCGCCCCGTATCCCCGACCGGGAAATATCCCGGGTAACCGCCACCCAGCAGGCCCTCCATGCCGGAAATTCGAGAGGAGAGCATGGGCACACCGGCCGCCAACGCCTCAGACGCTACATTGGGTGCTCCTTCCATTCTGGAACTCACGACCAGTAGTTGGCTGCGTTGCAATCGCTGCAGTGTTTGCCAGCGTGGTAATTCACCCAGCCAGCGATAACGTGGATTATGCGCAGCTTCTTGTTCTGCTCGCCGCTGCATGCTCTCAGACATGGCCCGCCCCACCTGGATGACGCGAATCCTGGAGCAGGCTGGTAACCGGCGACTCGCCAGCGCTGCCCGAAACGGATCTTTCACCGCGCGCAGGTGCGCCACCACCGACACCTCCATCACTCGTTTCAACGCGGGGATTTGCCGTTTCGGTCGCCTGGCAGACTGGATAATGACCCGCGTCTTGCGTCGGTGAGTTGCCGAAAGGTACCGCATTCCATCCGATTGAAGCATGACCAGGCGTGTGGCCAAATCGAGTGATCTTTGAGCTGCTACTGAGCCTGGCAAATCGCGGTAAAGATCCGTACCGGTCAGGACCACGATCAGCGGTTTACCTGGCCAGCGGCTGGAGAATTCTGCCACCGCCCTGGCACTGCGACGTGCGTGCAATGCAACCAGCACGTCGCATTCGTGGCCGTTCCATTGGTTCGTCACATCAACCCGGTGTCCGAGTTCTCTCAACAACCGTGCCCACCGTACTGCCGTCACACGGTTACCGTGGAGACTTTTCGCCGGGGCAGGCGTCACCAACTGGATGCGAAGCGATTGACTCATGACATGTTATATCCGGAACAGTACCAGGCCAGGGGAACATTTTCCAGGCCTGCAAACGTAACAGATTGTGTCTGACGATCCCAGAGCACCCACG
>JAZADA010000475.1:0-18912 GCA_036124135.1 Planctomycetota bacterium
AGAGCTCGTTGATCCCCCTTCGTTTCGCCGTTGATATTCGAACGAACAGTATCATCGTGTCAGGTTCGAACACGGACCTACAGGTGGTGGAGATCCTTCTCTTGCGACTTGACGAAGGCGATATCGAGACTCGCAAAACCGAGGTGTTCCGGCTCAACAATGCACCTGCTGCAGAGGTTGCAGCGGCAATCACGACGTTCCTGACAACGCAGCGAACACTCATTCAACAACAATTACAATTCTCACAGCTCGTCAGTCCCTTTGAGCAGATCGATCGAGAAGTAATCGTGGTCGCTGAAAGTGTCAGCAACAGCCTGATCGTCAGTGCAACCCCTCAATATTTCGAGCAAATCGTCAAGGTCATCAACGACCTGGATTATCGACCAAAGATGGTGATGGTGCAGGTTCTGATCGCCGAAGTCGAGCTCACTGACAATTTCGAATTCGGAGTGGAACTCGGCTTACAGGACAGCCTGCTCTTTGACCGAGGACTGGCCAGCGTGGGCTTCCCCTTCGCGGGTTCTGCCCTGGGCAATGACCTGACAGCCGAATCATTTGCCACTCGCGGAAACGTTGCAGGACAGGCCGTCTCGACCTTCTCCATGGGTCGACAAAGTGCAGGCCTGGGCTACGGCGGTATGGTACTTTCCGCGGCCAACGAGTCGGTCAACGTGATGGTCCGGGCACTTCAGGATGCCGGTCGTCTCAATATTCTCAGTCGACCGCAAATCATGACCCTCGACAACCAGGAGGCATTTGTTCAGGTCGGTGCCCGGGTACCCCGAATTACGGGTAGTACGATCACGCAATTCGGCGGCACTCAAAACACGACTGCCGATGAAGATGTTGGTTTACTGCTAACCGTCCGCCCACGTGTGAGTCCTGATGGCCTCGTAGTTATGGAGATCGGTGCCGAGAAGTCAGAAATTGGTCCCCTCGAGCAAGGGATTCCAGTCGCCGTGACCGCCGATGGAAATGCTGTCCTTTCACCGCAAATTCTAACTACCACAGCCCAGACCGTGGTCAGTGCTAATTCTGGACAAACGGTTGTCTTTGCCGGGCTCATCACGAAGAGCCAGTCGGACAGCCAACGTTCGGTACCTTACCTTTCCGACCTGCCGTTAATCGGACCTGCTTTTCGCTTTAAGAGCAACTCCGAACGCCGCACCGAACTCTTGATTATCATGACACCGCATGTCATCAATGGTGACGAGGACCTGGACCGAATCAAGACCACCGAATCCGAGCGGATGAACTGGGCCTTGTCTGATGTCATTGATATTCATGGTGACGTCGGTCTCAGCTCGCAAACGGGCCGTCCTGCCGCGAACGACGGCGCTGTCATCTATCCGGATCTCGACCCCACCGGTCGTAGCCAGGCCACCCCGACAAGTGGCAACCGGACGACGGCTGCTACCGCCTCGCAGAATCCCTGGAAGCGACTCTTCTCTCGCTCCAGCGAGTCGAACGAGACCAGTGAGCTTCAAGCCACCACTGAATCGGGCCCTCGCCCCGATCCAAGTGCCGCTGGCTCGAACGGATCGACTCAAAACCGGCTTCCACAGGGACGCCCCGCAGCACGGGGCCAGGCATCTCCGGTACTTTACCAACCGACACCGTACCAGCCTGTCAATCACCAGGCCCTGCCGCCGGCTTACCCTTCACCGCAGGCTTCTTACCAGGGGGGTGGCCCGTACGGTCCGGCTCCTGCGCTTCCTCAACCTGCCATGATAAATGGCCAGCCCTACTATCCTCCAGCCTACCCAAACCAGGGGACACAGTATCCGGCCACCACGTACAACCCCGCCGGCAATCCGGTGAGGTAACTTACCACGCTGCGGTCCACCGACCTTTCCATTCCTCCCCCAGGAAATTACGTGATGAAGAAAACAACTGCCCTGACCATTCTCCTCGTTGCCTCAACCTGCCTTGGCTGCACGACCACCAAGGGCCCCTCTTCCTCCTGGAACATGTGGAGCAAGAAAAAGAAGCCTCCCGCGGTTGGCAATCCAGCACGTATCGTGGCTATCTGGAGCCATGATGTCCTGAATACACCAGGCGAATTGGGCACGGCTGGTTTCGGTGGGAGAATCTACTTCTACGACGACAAGAACCAGGCTATTCCGGTCGACGGGGCGCTCACCATCCATGGCTACGACGACACCGAGGGCCCTGAGACACACGGCAAGTACCCTGACAAGACCTTCGTCTTCACCAAGGATCAACTCAAACACCACTATGGTAAATCGGAGCTTGGCTGCTCCTATAGCATCTGGATTCCCTGGCAGGCGGTCGGTGGCGACCAGCGCAAGGTAAGCCTGGTACCAAGTTTCAAAACCAACTCCGGCAACCTGCTCGTCGGGCACCAGACGCAGAATCTATTGCCAGGTAATCGTCCAAAGGAAACCGGTCCCTCGCGGCAGGAAATCGCTCTTTCCCAGTTGCTGGATAACGGCGATCAACAGCAAAATCACCCACGGGGTTACCGATCAACATCCACGCAACCATTACAGCCGCCCGCCAGGGAGCCAGGTTTCACCACGACCACTATCAATGTCACTCGAAACCTGACACAGCAGATGCAAAACTCCCCGGTCGTACCTTCGCCTATCGTACCGAACGGTCGCCCACCGCAATATGCACACCCGGTTCCCGGCGGCACAGCGCCCGCTTTTCCGATGGTCGCACCTGCCTCGCTGGAACGCCCACTTACACGACCCCAAGCGGCATTACCCACTGCCCTGCCCCAAGGGACTCGAACCATCCAGGCTCCTACCCCGCTCCGTGACCGCCCCGTAACACCGACCGCATACCCGGCCAATTACCGGTTCCCTTCAACCAGCTCGGCGACCACGCCGATCCTTCGCTAGTCTCGAGCCGACTTTCTTTAGCAGTCCCCCCCAGGTGCTGGGACGCAGTTCTTCAACCATCCCAGTCATCTTCGCCAGTGCCAAGATCCAGTGATACTACGCTCCGAGTGTCACGATCCCTGGCTTAAAACGTGACGTCACGGCAGGTGATTCGCCGGTGGCCTAAACCCAGAAACGGTTCAGGGGGCAACAATTTCTGGCCACGCGAGAAACGCACTGCGAACGGACCTCTAGACCGTCAGGCGTCTCGGGCGAGAAATCTCAGAACAGCCTGCTTAAGGCCCTACTTCGAAGCGTTCTTAACAACCAATTCGTTACGAACCTTGTACACGCCAGGTTCCAGCAACATCAACTTGGCAATCAAGTTACTCTGCTGGGCATCAACGGCCGTTCCGTTCAAGATAGCGGTATCCTTCTCGATCTTGATCACGACAGCATTACCCGCCTTGAGTCCGGGCAACTTGGTCATACGTCGCTCCACGTTCGCCTTGACGACTGGTGCGGGAGTTCGTGGCACCTGGAAACCAATCACGAAGGGAAACCGCAAAACCGTTCGAGCCGTATTTTGCTGGGTACCACGATTGTTCATGCCACCTGCGCCGCCGCGGCCACCACGGCCAGTCATGCCGCTCATACCGGTCATCCCTCGCGCTGACGAGCCGCCCGTCGCATTGCTAGTGGGTGCATTGCGGAGGTTAAATGTATCCGAGGAATCACCACCGACAAAACCCGTACCACGATTAATTGCTGCTTCGCTGGTAATACTACCGGTCTGCTCAAAAGCTGCCGAGCTCTGGCCGGCACTCTGGGTGGCACCAAAGGTCGAGGTATTGGCGGCCCCGAACTGGGCCTGGCTCTCCTGGTTTCCCAGCAAGACCAAGCCAACGACTGCGAGGCAAAGGGCGACTCTGTTCTGCTGTAATCTCATTCCTGTTTCCTTCACTAATGATCGCTGAGAGTCGGGCCTCAATGAGGCTCGTTCCACGGATGGCCGTAATCAATTTATCGTCACAGAAAAGCGGCTAAATCCATCTTTCTCAGCGTAGCTGCCATTATAGTAAACTTCCTGGAAAAGGCACCCTCTTTTAAAACACTCGACGCCGGCGGTGGTTTCGCTAAAAAAAACCTGCTCTTCCGGGGGGTGCATAGCGGCCAGTCACAGGGCAATCACGCGTTTTCCGCATGACTGAAAATCCGCGTTAAACTCCCGCGAAAAGCGCTGTCCAGCATTGCGCAGGATCGGCGGTAACTACAGGCAGTCCGCTTGCTGCCTGAGAGGTGATTTCATATCTCCACCTGGGCGTCGATCAACGGCGACCGGTCACACACACCACTTTTACCCGTTTGACGGAAACTGGTAGGATACAGGCTCAACCGCAATCAAGCAGGTTTTTCATAACTACTGAAAACTCCCTGCTGACCCCATCCATTAAAGGAAACTCGTTCATGCGTCCTCGCTTTCGGATTCACGCAGTTCTTGGCCTGCTTCTTCTTGCTGGTTTACTTTCGGTTTCCCCAACACCCGTGATGGCGGCACGCCCAAGTGCTCCCAAGCTGCTACCACAAACCACGTTGGCTTATGTCCGGATTGCGAATTGTGCGGAATTCATCGAGCGCATGAAAGAGACCTCGATTGGGAAGATTGCACGTGACGAGGAAATTCGTCCTCTCCTGGAGCAGTTGTACGGAGATGCGCTGGATGCGTTTAGCGACGTGGAAGAAGACATTGGCCTCTCGCTGGATGATTTACTGAAACTTCCCCAGGGTGAAGCCTGCCTGGCGTTGGTCAGTTCGGAGACTGGAACACCAATGCTGACCTTGATGATTGAAGTTGGCGACCAGATGCCCGAGGCCGAAAAGCTGCTGGAAAAAATGGAGGATTCAATCGTGGGCGATGGTGGCACCAAGGCCACCGAAACTGTCGGTGCAACTGAACTGGCGACATACAATACACCTGGCGAAGACCCCTTTACGTTATTCAAGCGTGAGGGAATGGTCGTCATGTGCACGAGCAGCATTCTCGCCAAGCAACTGATTGATGTCTGGGACGAAACCGCACCCGGAAATTTCCGTTCCCTGGCTGACAACCGGAAGTTTACAGCGATCATGAAACGTTCGGCCGGCAACAAGGGCGCACGCCCCCAGATGAGTTGGTACGCAGACCCGATTGCCATGGTCGAGTCCTTTGGCCGGGCAAGTTTCACCGTGCAGGCCGTACTGGCCGCTCTGCCAGCCCTTGGCGTCGATGGTTTCAAGGCCCTGGGAGGCAGTGTGATCCTGGCTCCGGACAACTTTGACTCAATCGCACATTTCCATCTTTCACTTGATTTCCCTCGCAAGGGAATTCTCGAAGTATTCGAAATGAAATCAGGCGACCTGACTCCTGAATCATGGGTACCGGAAAACGCCGCTTCCTACACCTCCGTAAACTGGAACATTTCGAAAGCTTACGCTGCCCTGGAACGCATGATTGACACGATTCGGGGTGAGGGTGGATTTGCCAGGATGGTGGATGATCGCATCTCGGATCCCTGGGGAATCGATTTCAAGGAAGATGTTATCGGGTGCATGGATGGGCGATTCAGCTACGTGACCTGGATCGAACCTCCCGCTCGCGTCAACAGTCAAACCAATCTCATCGCGTTCAAACTGAACGACGCCGTAGCCGCTCAAAAGACGTTGAATCGCATCATGGACAAGTTCGACTTTTTCACCCGGGTGAGTAACCGCGGGACCAGTTACTATACAGCGGAGGTTCCCGACAATCGCAATCGTGAGCGTCCTGACTTCGTCCGCAAGCCAGTACCATGCCTGGCTTTTGTCGGGAATTACCTGATGTTCACCGATAGCGACCGGTTTTTGAAACGCATCCTGGTCACGAAGGGCAACAACAGCAAAAGCCTTGCCAACCAACTAGACTACAAGTTAATTGCCAGTCGCATTCGGCAGCAAGCGGGTCGACAGGAACCAGCGATGATTTCATTCAGTCGCCCCGAAGAGGTACTCAAATCACTCTATGAACTGGCCACCAGTGACTCCACGCAAACTGCCCTGTCAGGCCAAGCCGAGAACAACCAATTCTTCAAGGTCCTGGATCGAGCCCTGAAGGATAGCCCGTTACCTGACTTCGAGGTGATCGCCAAATACCTGTCTCCTCGAGGCGCCATGACCTTGAGTGACGAAACTGGCTTGCACACCATTTCTTTCACGCTCAAACGCAACTGAACTACAGGACCGACTCCCCTCGGAAACCCCGTACTAACACACTGTTTAAAGGGGACTTGTGTCATGAACCCACGGCACTTCTTTACGCCTCACCGGTTGCATTTCGCACTAATGTAAGATACTTCTATGTGCATCGACCTGGCGAAATCCAGCTCGATCTCAGCCTCATTCCCTCCAGCCCCACCTCGAAGGAGCCTGCCAAATGGTCGATGCATCCACCCCCGAGGAAAAATCAACCACGGAAACAACGCACCGCATCCTGGTCGTGGACGATGACCTGGAAATTGGGCGCACCGTCCGCTATGCACTGGAAGCAAAGGGATACGAAGTCATCAACGCCACGGATGGAAACCAGGGACTTGCCCTGGCAGAAACAGAAGACCCGGACCTGATCATCCTGGACATGATGATGCCCAAGCGTAGCGGCTTCCTGGTACTTGAAAAACTTCGCCGATCACGTCGTGTACCTACTCGCATCATCATGATCACGGCCAATGAAGGAAATCGTCACAAGGAATACGCCGAAACGCTCGGGGTCGACGATTACATTCGCAAACCATTTCAAATGGATCGACTACTGGAAAGTGTCGAGCGACTACTGGCCTCCTGAACCGATCAAAACTACAGCTACTTCCTTTCTTTACAACACCTAAACCTGCCACGCAAAGCCCGGAAAGAGACAAGAGACCATGAGCGGCCGCCCACCTGCCCCGGAGCAACTACCGGAACCAGCAATTGAACTAACCGAGGGATGGCACTGCAGCCATCTTTACTACGAATTCGACCGTGGCGTACTGGCAAGCATGACGCCCGCTGACCTTACCCAGGGTCGCAATGAGATCATCGCGATTCTCGATCCGGATCGCGAAAGCCCTCAGCGACTGCAAGTGAGCATTGTCAGCGGCAACAAGGCGGATTTCAGCTTGATGATCATGGACCCTAATCCCCTGGTCATTGATCGTGTCCACCAACAATTACAGGCATCCCGACTAGGGTCCGCGATCCGATCCACCTACAGCTTCATCTCGGTTTCTGAAGTATCCGAGTACGTCCCTACCCTGGAACAATACGGAGAACGCCTGGTCCAGGAAGGCGAGGAAGCTGGCAGCCCGGCCTACGAAGCAAAACTCAATGCCTATGCTAAACGTGAACCGATGATGCGTAAGCAACGTCTTACCCCTGACTTCCCGGAATGGCCTGCCACCTGCTTTTATCCCATGAACAAGAAACGCAAGGTGGGTGAAAACTGGTTCATGATGCCTTTTCCGGAACGCAACCGCTTGATGGCTGAGCATGCTCGTAGTGGCATGGCCTTCGCCGGTAAAGTCAGCCAGTTAATCACGGTCGGGGTCGGGTTCGAGGACTGGGAATGGGGCGTCACTCTCTGGGCACGCAACCCGGAATACCTCAAGGATATCGTCTACGGAATGCGATTCGATGAAGCCAGCGCCCGCTATGCTGAATTCGGTCCCTTTTACACCAGCTACATCTGCAGCGCAGCCGAAATGCTGGATCACTGCCAACTGGGTACCACCACGTAAGAGAACGACACCCGACTACGGCTTCGGCTGCTTGGCATCAGGATCGCCTTTCCCAGGATCCGCTTTCCCAGGACTCACTGCCAGGTCAAGTTCCTTGACTGCCTTGAGCAGCGGAGAGTCCTTGGCCATCATGGTGGGCGGTTTTGGCTTACCGGCCGGCTTCACAGGCTTTTCTGCAGCAGGCGGCATTTTCTTGGCAATGCGGGGCATCAAGACGAGCCGAACCGGGGTCCCCATGGGGGGAATATTCTCCGTGTTAGCCACGAACGTCAAGCTGGAATTTGCCTGGCTGCTCTCCACGGGCAGATCCAACATGGCCGACGGAAAGTTGGAGACACAAATAAAATCTCCACCATCTCCGTAGTAATGACGTTTTCCCGTGGTTTGATCCGTCCAGAACCCGCTACCCCCGAAAACCCAGGGGTAGGGCAATATCTTTTTGCTACGAATACTGCGCACCCAATCCTGGGCCCGCATCACCTGCTTCTGTCCCTTCTTGTCTTTCCATAAGACGGCAATGTCGATCACGGTTCCCGTGGCTGCTTCATACTTCGGCTCGAACTTGACCGGATGCCCCACGCGCGAACCAACGGCCAGCAATGCGGCATGAACAAAGCGTGCCTTGCTGTTCACCGCGATAATTGATTCATGTTCTTTTGTTTCCTTCGGACAGGCGAACATCTCCAACTGCCCTTCCCGCAAACAGACGACTCCATCCAGCACCACCCATTTCTTCTTCGGCTGGATCCAGATATCCTGTTCCTTGGCCAGTCGCACCAGTCCACCAACCGGTTTTGTCACGGGCTTTTGTTTTGTCGCCTGGGCATTTCTCCCTGGCGGTTTCTCACCAGGATTGTCTTTCGCGTCAGCCGGCAGTAAACCCAACACCACCAGGCACAACAATGTCACGGAAAATAATAATTTTCTATTCATAAACCAATCCTCTTGCTTCCCCGTTACTAAATTCAACTTAATCCTCTCAGCACCACCACCTCCCTGCCATGGACGACATTTCGATTTGCCGCTGGAAGTCATTTTCATTCTAGCAGATCCCGGTCCGCTGACACCTGTCTATTCTCGCGACCAGCCTGCGGGATTCCAGAGATCCGGGCTGTCGCCAACGGCTTGCCGGGCTGTTATCATGTGCCAAGTTGCCAGTGTGCCACGTGGAAATGCTGCCAATTCATTGCCCTGACTGCTGCGTCAACCAACCATTGGACCACGCGGCTGGCATTCATCACACTCGCCTGGAACTGGATGATTCGCAAGGAAGATCGCAGTAATGTCGGCCTCGATTGACTCTAATTCTTTACCGTCCGGTCCAGACTCAGCCTTGCGGCACTGGGACGCCTGGGCTCAGCACCTCGAGTCTCGCAAATCCCCCTGCCCCCCCACGGACCTCTTTCAATGCGACAGCAGTCGTTTTTTGCATTGGGGTTTACCGGTGGAGATAGATCCTGCTGACCTGGAACAGTTCGACAGAACCGTCCCCTCAGCAGCCGCCTGCCAGTCCTGGGCCGCCAGGATTGACACCTGGATCACAGCTGCATCGTCTGCTCCGCCAACGCCCGCTTTTGCTTATGACTCACTCGCCTGGTGCCACCAGCTACCATGGCTCGGCCAATTACTTGCTGCCAACACATGGACCGACCTGCTTGAGACCCTTATCGAACTGGCAAACACGGCCCAGGACTTCCCTGCAATGGACGCCCCCCTGGCTTACACGCTACTGGCCGGCGAACTGGGATTGACGTTGCATTATCTTTTTCCGGAACTGGACTCATGCCGTCACCTTCAGATTTCCAGTTGCGACGCCCTCAACACATCGATCATTGACCTGGTCGATGGTGAAGGACTACCTCACGCCAGCGATATTGCCATTTTCCGTGCCTTGCTCGCATCCTGGATCCGTTGCGAACAACTGTCTCGAGCGGCTGAAACATCCTGTTTTCATGATGATCCCCGCGCCCAGCTTGAATGGGCCGTACGTCATGCAGTCCTGTTAACCCGCAAGGATGGAAGCCAGCTTTTCACACCTGCCATCGCGGACACATCCTGGCACCGTTGTTGTGTCGCCGCACTGGAACAAGCGGGCGATGAAGTTGATTGGTACCTTGCTTCCCACTCGATCCTCAAACCTCCGCAACGAACGGCTTATCACCAGGAATTTGCTGACGTCAATCCTGTCAACTTACCGCCACTGGCTATTCACTCCGAGTGGTCGGAGCTAACGATCATGCGTACCGGCCGGGATCGACCTCAACAGCAACTGGCCCTGCGTTACGATCAACCCATCATGAACATGGAACTGATACACCGAGGACAGTCCCTCTTGCATGGCGACTGGACTACCGAGATTTCCGTGGATGGGCAGGAACTGGGCCCGGGGCATGAATGGGATGTTACCTGCTGGTTTTCCGACAAGGATGCCGACTACCTGGAATTACAAATTGATTTAGACCAAGACTGGAAACTCCAACGCCAGGTACTACTGGCTCACAAAGACAACTTTCTCTACCTGGCCGATGCAATCCTCGGTTCCGCTCCGTCCCTGATCGAATATACATCGCGACTCCCGCTGCCTTCCCAGTCCCATTTCCAGGCTGCTGACAAGACCCACGAAGGAATATTGCACACGGGCCGTCATGGCACGCTGGTGTTACCACTGGCCTGCCCGGAATGGCGAACCGAAAAGAGCCCCGGGCAACTGAGGGAAAACCAGGATACCCTCGAGTATCGATGCCAGATCACTGCTCGCAACCTGTATGCACCGCTCTTCTTCGACCTGTCTCGTGCGGGTGTGACCAAGCCCTTCACCTGGCGACGGCTCACCGTCGCAGAGTCACTCGCAATCCAATCGCCTGAGGTCGCCGCCGGATACCGCGTACAGATCGGATCCCGCCAGTGGTTTACCTATCGCTCGCTGGATCCTCCGGCCAACCGCACGATCCTGGGGCAAAACCTGTCCAACGAATTCGTCTTCGGCCGCTTTGACCGCAAGGGCGAGGTCCAGGAGCTGATTGGCGTCGAATAATCCACAACGGAGCATTGCTAATGACGGACCTTCATAAACAACTGGCAAGCAATCTCGACTCCATCCAGGCAAGGATCACTGCAGCAGCGCAGCGCAGCGGCCGCGATCCACAGGAAATTTCCCTGGTCGCCGTTTGCAAGTATGTTTCCAGCAACCTGACAGCCGCCCTGGTTCAAGCCGGCTGCCTGGCCGTCGGTGAAAATCGTCCGCAGCAATTATGGGACAAACGGGAAGCGTTAGCCACGATGCACGTGCAATGGCACATGATTGGACACCTTCAGCGCAACAAGGTGAAACGCACGATTGAATCCCTGGCCCTGCTGCATTCGGGTGACAGCCTGCGTCTGCTTTCTACCGTCAACGATGCGGCAGCAGCAGCGTCCCTCCGTCTGCCTGTCCTGATTCAGGTCAACATTTCCCGGGAAGCGAACAAGCATGGGTTCGCATCCGAAGAGATGGCCATGGCCCTTCCAGAAATCGCTGCCATGGAACACCTGGACGTCCGCGGCCTCATGACAATGGCCACACTCGGTGGCGGTAACGACCAGGCACAACGCGATTTCGCAAAACTCCGAGAATTACGGGACTCCTTGCAGACCGAGTGCCCCGAGTCGATTTCACTGGCCGAATTATCCATGGGGATGAGTGGCGATTTCGAGGTCGCCATCGAGGAAGGTGCCACCCTGGTCCGTGTCGGCTCTGCGTTATTCGAAGGAATTTCGCGTGATTAAGGTGGCCCATCATCCATCGGGAGCGTTGCTATCCGTGTGAGTCAGACCTCGCAACGATGCTGCTCGTAAAAGTTGCGAGCCGCTTCAAAGCGTACCCAACAATCGGGACCGGGCGCCATTTCAAACAAGAAGGGCCCCTGGTACTCCTGCAACTGCCTGAACTGGGCCGCCCAATCGATCTCGCCTGGCACCAGATCCTGCAGCACCACGGCCTCCCTGACCTGTTTCAAGTGGACCATCGATAAATCGCTGATCTGCAACTGTCCCAATGCCTGCAGTGAATCTCCTGCTTCTTCCGAGAGACGAAAGTTTGCTGGATCAAAACAGATTTTCAGTTTTTCGCCAACCGAGCCCAGTTCCTCCCAGGCTCGCTGAACCACCCGGAACAGGTCATCCCAGGGCTGACGGCAGTTTTCCACCGAGAGAATCCCCCCGGCCTGATCCATGGCCAGCGTCAGCTCGGTCAATTCACGAACGGTTTTCGACTCACAGGCACGGACCTGCTCCGATGAACTCACCAGGTCGACCAGGCGCAGATGCGGGGCACCACTGCCTGCGACAGCCACAGCAGCTTCCCGCCCCAGCCTTACACGGTCAGCAGCTTCCGTGATCTCTCCAGAGAGAAACGAGAGACTCATCGCATAGTCAAAGCAGCACTCGGGATACTCGTGGGCCAGTTCCCCAAGTCGTTGCACTTCAGGCAGGTGCGAATCCGCAGACTCAAAGGTGCCCAACGCTGTTTGCCGGAGCTCGATGGCTACCAATCCATAATCAACGGCCTGGTCCAACAATTGCTCCAGGGGAGCACCCTGATCCAACTCGTGCTTCCAGCAATTAGTAACGATTCCCAGTTGATTCATTGTTCCACGATCCCCTTCTTTACCGAACCAGCGGCACATTGCCGTCAGTGTAATGGGAAGCTGACGGAGCGTCGAGTTCCCCACCTCCATGCTTGGCCCCTTGACAACGATAGCTCCTGTACCGCATGGTGTCCATGAACACGTTTCCCCCAGAAGATCCGGTACAAACGCTGTCATGACGCTCAACTCACTACGGTCCGCCTTGTCGACTCCCGACCTTTCGTTGGAATTGGACGCAACCCAGTTGCGTGAGCTCGTCAATACGGTACTGGATCACCTGGCACCACACATTGACCAGTTACCGGATCGTCCGGCATGGGAAAGTCCCGACGACATTACGGCCGAGGCAATCGCTGCTACCCAACGACCGGAAAGTGGGAGCGCGTGGTCAACAACGCTGGACGAGCTTTTTACCCAACGCCTTTCGCCAAGTTACAACCCGGCCAGCCCGGGCTACCTGGGTTACATTCCCGGCGGCGGATTGCTGCATGCTGCGATCGCTGACCTGATCGCGGACGTTCTCAATCGTTACACGACCGTGTGGGTTGCAGGCCCGGGCCTGGTGCAACTGGAAACCGACGTGATCCGTTGGTTTTCTGACCTGATGGGACTGGGCCCCGAGGCCGGTGGCTTCCTGACCACGGGAGGATCGCTGGCCAACTGGTCTGCCGTTTTCACCGCCCGCTGTTGCCGGCTTCCCGAGGACTTCCTGAAAGGAACGATTTATACCTCCAGGCAATCTCACCATTCGATACTGCGAGCCGCCCACCTGGCGGGGTTCCCCGCCTCCCGCGTGCGCAGCATCGAGACCGACGACGACTGTCGAATGGACGTGGCACAACTGGAACAAGCGATCACCGAGGATCGTCGCAACGGACTCACCCCTTTCCTACTTGTTGGCCAGGGCGGCAGCACCAACACGGGGGCTGTCGATCCACTGGAAACCCTGGCCGATATTGCCCAGCGAGAGCAACTCTGGTTTCACGTGGACGCTGCCTACGGGGGATTTTTTCAACTGACCGAACGTGGACGCCAACAACTGGCCGGTATCGAGCGAGCTGATTCCATCACGCTCGATCCTCACAAGGGACTTTTCCTTCCTTACGGAACGGGCTGTCTACTGGTCCGTTCTCGCCAGACACTGCACGCTGCCCATGGCATGCATGCTGACTACCTGCCACCCATGCAGGAGGACGATGGCCGTGTTGACTATTGCCAGGTAAGTCCTGAACTCTCGCGCGACTTCCGCAGCCTGCGAGTCTGGTTACCGTTGAAAATCCATGGTTTTGACACCTTCAAGAACTACCTCGATGAAAAACTGGACCTGGTCCAGTGGACCGCTCAGCAACTGGAGAGCATTCCGAACCTGGAAATCATCACCCAGCCATCTCTTTCTATCTTGACCTTTCGGCTGCAACCGACGGGAATAACCGGCCAGCCGCTCAACGAGCTGAACCAGCAACTGCTGACCGAGATCAACCGATCCGCAGAGGTGTTTCTTACCGCTACTGATCTGGATGGCTGCTTTACGATCCGAATCTGTGTCCTTTGCTTCCGCACACACCTGGAGCGACTGGAAGCCTGCGTGCAACACATACGTGATGCCTGCTTGTTATTGGATCCGACAAGCTCCTGATCGTCGTACAAGCAGGCAGTTTCTCTGGCAATTGGCCATGCAAAGCGGTAGGATATTGGTTTCATCCTCCTTATTCTCCTAACCTATATTGAGGCCAGATCATGAGTTCCGAAGTTGCACCAGGCGGCCCCTCTCCAACTCGCAAGTGGTACCAGGCGGTAGGCCCCGGGCTAATCACAGCCTGCGTGGTTATCGGTCCAGGCAGTATCCTTTCCAGCTCCAAGGTCGGGGCAACCCAGGGCTACGCGATGCTCTGGTTAATCGCCACGGCGTGCCTCTTCATGATGGTTTTCATGACCCTGGGAGCCAAGCTGGGCGTGGTCCTGGAAAAATCACTCGGACAGGTAATCACGGAATTGGCTGGCAAGAAACTTGCCGTCGCCATTGGCCTGGGAGTATTCGTCATTTCCACGGCCTACCAGTCCGGCAACAACCTGGGCGTCCAGAGTGCTTTCAAGGCGTTGGGAGCCCCGCAGGCATTTTCTATCGCACTGGTTGTGATTTTCAATGCCCTCTCGATTTCTTTCCTCTACGTCTTCAAGAACCTTTACCAGGCGCTTGAGAAGGTGATGATGTGTTTCGTGGGATTGATGCTAATTTGCTTTGCCGTCAACCTGGCAATCGTGCAGCCCAATATCGGCGACCTGCTAAAAGGATTTGTCCCGCAACCGGGAGCCTTCGGTGACATCTCGGTGCTGGCCCTGGTGGGCACGACCTTCGTAATCTCTGCCGCTTACTTCCAGGCCTACCTCGCCCAACAAAAAGGTTGGAATGAAGCCGAGCTGCGAACCGGCCTAATCGACGCTCGCGTGGGAACCGTGATTATGTTCCTGATCACGCTGATGCTGATCTGTACTGCCGCCGCCGGATTACGCAATGAAACACTTAGCTCCGTGGGAGATGTTGCCGCTGGACTCGAGCCAACTTTTGGCCAGGGTGCACGGCTGCTGTTTTGCCTGGGGCTTTTCAGTGCTGCCTACTCTTCCTTCCTGGTCAATTCCATGATCGCCGGCTTCATCATGTCAGATGGCCTCGGTTGGGGCAGCAAGTCCACGGATGATGGTCCAAAACACGTCACCAGTTTCGTCTTACTTACCGGCATGTCAGTTGCCCTGGCTGTTATCTTCATGTTCGGTGGCAAGAATCCGGTTGAATTAATCATCGTGGCACAGGCGATCACGGTCATCTTTGCTCCGCTACTGGGAGCCGTGCTCCTCTGGCTCACCAATGACAAGCGAGTCATGGGAGACAAGACCAACGGTCCTGTCACCAACATCCTGGCAGGCGCGGGCCTGCTGCTGCTGATCGGAATGAGTGTCTACATCGTCACGGACAAACTTCCCAAACTCCTGGCCCCACCGGCCAAGGCTGAGGCCAAGGAAAACCCAGGGGCTTCCCAGGAACCTGCCACGGCAGCGGGGGGTGCAAACCAAGCGACTGACGAAAAGAAATGAGTACCGGCACCAACGAAACGCTACTCCAGCTGAGCCAGCAACTGCTGGATGCCATCGACACCGGGGACTGGGAAACTTACCAGCGGTTGTGTGATCCCTCGTTGACCGCTTTCGAACCCGAGGCACTAGGGTGCCTCGTGGAAGGGATGGATTTCCACGAAACCTACTTCGCCAATCGCTCGACTGCCGGTTCACGAAGTTCCACCATGCAGAACCCGCATGTCCGCCTCACGGACCAGAGTGCTGTAGTCACCTATATCCGACTAACCCAGGCCATTTCAGCCGAAGGACAGCACTCCAGTCACGCCTATGAAGAGACTCGCATCTGGCATCAAGCCGAGGGCAATTGGACACATGTCCATTTTCATCGCTCTAAGGCAGGACACCTGTCACTGGGGTAATTGTGCCCCGTCTCACCATCGTCTGGATTCACGCTGCCAGCACCCGTCCTCCACAGACATTCAGCAGTTGCCCATTGATTCCACTGGCTCCCTCGGTTGCCAGGAAGACCGTCAAGGCAGCCACTTCATCCGGCACCAGGCGGCGTCCCAGCGGCGAGGCATTTTTTTCCAGTTCTTCAAACGTCATTCCCGTCCGCTGTTCATCATATTCTAGGCGTCTATTGTTCATGGTTGTCCTGGTCACACCGGGACAGACCGCATTGGCCGTAATTCCATCCTGGACCACTTCCACGGCCGTCGATTTGGTCAATCCTGCCAGGGCATGCTTGCTAACGGTATAGGCAGCCCCATGCATCGCTGTCACCTTGGCATTGATCGAAGCGATATTGATGATCCGTCCCCATCCCTGCGCCATCATACCAGGCAAGTAAAGCTTGGTCAGACGGTAGGGGGCATTCACATTCAGTGCCATGGTCAGGTTCCAATAGTCATCGTCGAAATTCACGAGCGGTCCCGGTGCATAACTGCTCCCGATACCCGCGTTATTGACGAGGATATTGATTTCACCCCACGGTTCGGTCTCGGCAAACAGTTTTTCCGGTGCGTCCGGAGAGGCCAGGTCTGCCACGACACAGAGCGCCCGCCGGCCTTGCTGCTCCACCTCCGTCGCCACCTCGGTCAATTCGCTCTCGGTACGAGCCGTCAGAACCAGGTCCACGCCATCTCGTGCCAGCCCCAGGGCAATGGCACGGCCGATTCCTCGTCCTGCCCCGGTCACCAGTGCAATACGTTCTTTCACCACGAAATCTCCCATCAATGTAGTTAAGGATAGAAAGGGGACCCGGGTGGTTGTTGGTTGACAACCTGCCGGGATTGCACCAGAATCCTACGGAAAATAGTCCGCCCACGGAACCCAGTCCGTGAAAATCATAGTTAGCACTCTTTTTCACCCAAATACTTGTGTAACAGGAACAAACCGATGAAAACACTCGTTACCGGCGCTACGGGATTCGTGGGCCGTCGCTTGCTCGAGGAGATCGACGATCCTGTAATTCTCAGCCGGCAACCGGACCAGGCGGAGAAGAACCTGGGCATACCAGCTTTCTCATGGAATCCCAACTCGGAAACACCTCCAGTAGAGGCTTTTGCTGGAGTTGATGCCGTCATTCACCTGGCCGGCGAATCGGTTGGTGAAGGTCGCTGGAGTGCTCGCAAGAAAGCACGGATCCTGGAGAGTCGTCAAGCCGGAACCCGTCACCTGGTCGATTCACTCGAGAAACTGGAGACCAGACCCTCTGTGCTGGTCTCGGCCTCGGCCGTTGGTTACTACGGGGATCGAGCTGACGATCTCCTGGATGAGTCCGCTGAGCCGGGCGAGGGTTTTCTCGCCGAGGTCTGTAAGACCTGGGAGGCTGAAGCCTCTCGCGCCCGGGACCTTGGTATCCGTGTCATTACGGTACGCATCGGTATCGTGCTGGGGTCCGGTGGCGGTGCTCTCAAGAAAATGTTACTTCCTTTCAAGCTCGGTTTGGGTGGGCGACTTGGCCATGGCAAGCAATGGATGCCATGGATTCACCTGCAAGACCTGGTCAGTATCCTTGCCATGGCGGCTCAGCATCCCTCGCTGGACGGGCCCATCAATGCTACGGCACCCAATCCCGTCACCAATCGCGATTTCACAAGGAGCCTGGGCAAGGCGCTACACCGGCCCACGATCTTTCCCGTGCCGGGCCCTATGCTGCGACTGGCCCTGGGAGAATTCGGTGGCATCCTGCTGCATTCCCAGCGAGTGATTCCAACGGCACTTGAGGCGATCGAGCATACCTTTCATTTCCCGGAGCTTGATCCGGCTCTAGAAAACATCCTGGCTGGCTAAACCATGTACGAATTAAAATGCAGCCAGGTGATTCCCCTCCCTCGCCACGAAGTCTTCGCGTTCTTCTCTGACATCCACAATCTCGAACGCATCACTCCCCCGTGGCTTCATTTCAAGATCCTGACGCCACAGCCCTGTGAACTCGCGCCAGGAAGCTTGATCGACTACCGACTGAAACTCTACGGCATCCCATTTCACTGGCAAACCTGTATCGACCAATTTGAACCTGACAACTACTTCGCAGACACCCAGCGACGCGGCCCCTATCGCCATTGGTACCACGAACACCATTTCAGTGACGTCCCCGAGGGAACCCTGATCGAAGACCATGTTCACTATCGTCTCTGGGGCGGGCCCTTGGCATGGCCTCTACACGGCCTCTTTATAAAGCGTTCTCTAAACAAGATCTTTACGTTTCGTAGAAGCATGATCGCATCCTTGCTAACCCCTGAGGCCTCCTCAATCACGCCACCGGGGGATCACGAATGACTCGCCGCACCGCCGCCTGGAAAACGCTGAACGAACAGGTCATCCAGTGTGATCGCTGCCCACGGTTGCTGGAACACTGTCAGCATATTGCCGAGGTTCGGCGCCGCGCCTACCAGGATTTTCCCTACTGGGGTGGTCCTGTCCCCAATTTTGGTGATCCCGGGGCTCGACTGTTAATCATTGGTCTTGCCCCAGGTGCCCATGGAGCCAACCGTACCGGCCGCATGTTTACCGGTGATCGCAGCGGTGACTGGCTATACCGGGCCCTGCACAAGAGCGGCTTTGCATCACAACCGGAGTCAACCACGGTCGATGATGGCATGCGACTGAAAGGCTGCGCTATTACCAATGTCTGTCATTGTGCACCGCCCGGCAATCGCCCGACCGTGGATGAGATCCAGCAGTGCAGCTCCTGGCTAACCGATCTCGTCACACTCTTACCCGTACATGTTTTCCTCGCCCTTGGACAAATTGGCTGGAAAGCAACGATCGATTACCTAATCGCAGAACAGGCCTGGACCGGAAAACGCCCCAAGTTTGGTCACGGTGCAACCGTGCAACTAGAAGATGGGCGTTGGCTCATTGGCAGCTATCACCCCAGCCAACAAAACACGTTTACCAAGCGACTCACCGAACCCATGTTCGATTCAGTCTTCCGAAAAATAAAGAAGTTGCTGGCAAAGCAGTCATCCCCTTAACGCAGTTCATTATTCCCAAAGGCTTCACCCCCGTTACGGGTAAACAACGCCTTCAGCACCCTGGGGTCAACACGATCAGCCAGGAACCGCACGGCCC
>JAZADA010000476.1:0-11236 GCA_036124135.1 Planctomycetota bacterium
AGACCAGGATCCATTGATCCAGTATCCGCGGCGCAGTTGGTTTATTCGAACGACCCAGTTCAAGGACCAGATGCTCAGTAATAACCAGCAGGTTCAGTGGCAGCCAGAACATATTCGCGACGGTCGCTTTGGTAATTTCCTTGAGTCCAACGTGGATTGGGCGCTTTCCCGGGAGCGTTACTGGGGAACACCATTGCCTATCTGGGTATGTGATCAAACCGGTGAAAAAGAGGCGATCGGCAGCTACCAGGAGTTACTTGAAAAACCGGGACTCGATGGGACGCAGGTATGGGAAGAGGCGCGTCGGAAGAATCCTTCCCTGGTGGAAGATCTCAAGGTGCACAAACCCTATATTGATGCCCTTACCTATGACTCACCGTTCGCCGAGGGCGGTCGCATGCAGCGTGTCACGGAAGTGATTGATTGCTGGTACGATTCGGGGGCAATGCCGTTTGCCCAGTGGGGTTATCCACACCAGGGGCAGGAAGCATTTGAAGATCAGTTTCCGGCCGATTTTATTAGCGAGGCACTCGATCAAACGCGAGGCTGGTTCTATAGCCAGTTGGCCATCAGTACCATGTTGTTTGGGCCGGACGAGGACCAGTCGAGTGGAGAGAGAGATCGACAGAACCCGGTTCACGAATTTCCTCACCCGTTCCGTAACTGTATCGTGCTGGGGTTGATGCTCGGTGAAGATGGCCGCAAGATGTCCAAGAGCCTACGGAACTACCGGGAGCCCCAGGAGATTTTCGACCGCTACGGCGCTGATGCATTGCGTTGGTTCTTTTTTGCCAACCAGGCTCCCTGGACACCTATCCGGTACAAGGAGCAGACAATCAAGGCTAGTGTGCCGGAGTTCCTGTTGCGACTCTGGAACGTGTTCAGTTTCTTTAATATCTATTCCAATATCGATGGCTTTGATCCGGCAGGGCAAATCGAGGGTGAGGTAGGGCAGTTGACTGCCGATGTGCTGGCAAAGGCGGCTACCTACCGGCCTGTTTCCGAACGGGGTGAGTTGGACCGCTGGCTGCTGGCTACCATGAACCAGGCTGCCGAAACGGTTATCGAACGGATGGATGCCTACGATAATTATGCAGCTGCTAACTGCCTGAATGATTTCGTCGATGCACTCAGTAACTGGTATGTTCGTCGCAGTCGTGATCGCTTTTGGAGCGCAGATCGTGACGGCCAGGAAAAGCTGGATGCCTACTGGACCCTCTATGAATGCTTGCTAACCACCTGCAAGATGATTGCCCCGTTGACGCCGTTCCTGGCTGAAACGATTTGGCAAAACCTGACGGCAGTGTTCCAGGACCGAGCGAGGGAAAGTGTCCATCTCTGTGATTATCCTCAGCCGGAGGCAGGACGCAGCGATCCGTTGTTGTCTGAGCAGATGATCGTGCTGCGAGAAATCGCTTCGCTTGGTCGTAGTGCGCGCATGGAAGCGTCCTTGAAAGTTCGGCAGCCGCTGGCCCGCGTGGAGGTGATCCTCGGAGACGCGCGACACCAAGCCTGGCTCCAGGAACACGATGAATTACTCAAGGAGGAGCTGAATGTGAAGGAAGTTGCCTATGCACAGGATGCGGAGCAGTACATCGAGTACCAGGTGGTCCCCAACTTCAAGCAGCTGGGGCCGCGCGTCGGGAAATTAATGCCGGTCGTCAAGAAAACGCTCATGACAGCCGATGGAGGCGACTTGCTTGCCGAGTTGAACCGGGACGGGCAGGTCGCACTGGATCTCGGTGAAGAAACCATCCAGCTGGATAAGCAGGATATCGAGGTGCGATTGCAGGCTCGCGAGGGCTGGGCCGCCTCCCAGGGGCAGAATTGCGTGGTCGTACTGGCCACGGAATTGACGCCGGAATTACTGCGGGAAGGTTATGCCCGCGACCTGGTGAGATTGATCCAGGAACGCCGCAAGGAGCTCGACTGCCAGTTTACAGATCGCATCGAGGTGAGTTTGGGAGGAACCGATGGGGAATTGGCTACCGCGGTCACGGAATTCTCGGACTACATTCAGCGAGAGACGCTGGCGAATTCACTGCTGCAGGCCGATGCCTCGGCTGAGGGAGTTGAACACGAAGTGGCGGGGATGACGATCGTTATTTCAGTCCAGGTCACCGAGGGCAGTGAATCGGAGTCTTCTTGAAAAGCGAGGGGCGTGGTGACAGTACATACTTCGGATAATCGGCTCGCGGTGGCTGTCCTGATTTCCGGGGGCGGGACCACGTTATATAACCTGCTGGACAAGATTGCTCAGCAGGATCTTCCTATCGAAGTTCGCCTGGTTGTTTCCAGCAATCCGGCAGCTGGCGGACTGGCCTATGCTGAACAGGCGAATATTCCCGCGCAGATCGTGCCGCGTTCATTATCCGCAACGGCGGCAGAGTTTTCTAACGCCGTCTTTGAACCATGTCGCCAGGCCGGCGTGGACCTGGTCGTGATGGGTGGTTTTCTCAAGCATGTTCTGATTCCATCGGATTTTGAGAATCGGGTGGTAAATATTCATCCCGGCTTGATTCCATCCTTCTGTGGCCACGGCTTTTATGGACGCCGCGTTCACCAGGCCGTGCTCGATTACGGCGCCAAGGTGAGCGGCTGTACGATTCACTTTGTCGATGACGAATATGATCATGGGCCGATCATCATGCAGCGCAGTGTGCCGGTGGAGCCTGGTGATACCGCGGAAAGCCTGGCCAAACGGATCTTTCGCGTGGAATGCGAAGCCTACCCCGAGGCGCTTCAGTTGATCGCCTCCGGACGCGTCCGCGTGGTCGGGCGCCGCGTCGAGATTGATTCCGCCTAGGAATTTCTCCCAGCTCGCTGGCTGGTAGGGTAGAAACCGGGGCGATAAATCTGTAAGTGGCTCTGTTTCAAAGAGTTAGCGTCTGTCTGCAGGTCTTTCCTGATTGTTTTCGTCCACGGGTTGAATTTAGGTGATTGTAATCTATCATGGTATGAAAGAAATCTATCACTTGTGTGAAATAAAGATTTCATGAGGATCGGGAAGCGGTCGCGTGGTTATTGCCGGGGAGCACGGAAGAATGGATGTGGAAGCACGTCGCAGTCGGCTGTTGGAATTAGTCCGGTCGCAGGGATTTGCCGGCCTGCCAAATTTATCCGATTTACTCAAAGTTTCCGAGTCAACCGTACGTCGTGACCTAGACTTTCTGGAGCAGCAGCAGGTAGTGAGGCGAACGCACGGTGGTGTTTTCTATACCGGGCCGTCTCCCAAGCTGCCTCATTTTGACCAACGTCAGAATGCAAACTGGAATATGAAACAAGCGATCGCGCGGTCTGCCCTGGCCTTGATTGGCGATGGGGAGACCGTGTTACTCGATGGAGGAAGTACGACATACGAACTGGCCCAGTTACTGGTCGGGCAATCGGTCCAGGTGGTAACGAACTCGTTGCCGGTCGGGACCTTGTTCGCTGGTAGTGACACGGCCGACCTGGTGATGGTAGGTGGTTACGTGCATGCCCGTACGGGCGTGCTGCTCGGGCCTTACGCGAACCAGATGTTAGCAGAATTAAAGGTACAGAAGGCCGTGCTGAGCGTGGCAGGAATGAACGAGAGCGGTTTTTACAACAGTAATCTTTTACTGGTAGAAACCGAGCGAGCGATGATGGCAGCGGCTGATGAGGTAATTGTTTTGGTGGACAGTACGAAATTTGATCGAAGCAGCCTGGCTCACCTGTGTGACCTGGGTGATATCGACACGCTGGTCGTGGATGACCAGGTCACGGAAGCGTGGCAGCAACGCCTGCAGGATGCAGGGGTCAATGTAGTGATAGCGCCCAGTAATCCCGCTGGGCTTAAAAAACGATAACGAGGAGCGAGAACGACGATGGCAGCGGCGACCATGACAACGAGTGCAGCAATGGGCGGCCTGGATCGACAGGCAATCGAACGCATCGTGCGGGAGGTTGTAGCAGCCCAGGGTTCGCAGCAACCCCAGGCAGGCCAGGGTGCCGTGGGGAGCAGGCCAGAAGACCTGGTGGTCAGTATCTCGGCTCGGCATGTTCACCTGTGTGATAAGGATGTGGAGACCCTGTTTGGTGCGGGGCATACGTTGACACCCATGAAGGATCTTTACCAGGACGGCTTTTTCGCGGCCGAGGAGACGGTGATGATCCTGGGGCCGCGGCGTCGGACCTTACCCACGGTTCGTGTGTTGGGGCCAACGCGATCGTTTAGCCAGGTGGAGTTGGCTTTCACCGATTCGATTTCGCTGGGATTAGACATTCCGATCCGGCACAGTGGCAAGATCGAGGGGACCCCGGGTTGCGTGCTGGTTGGCCCACGCGGTGTTGTGGAGTTGAACGAGGGTGTGATTCGAGCTGCCCGGCATGTGCATATGAACCTGGCCTGTTGCGAGGCCTACGGTGTCGAGAATGGTGACATGATGAAATTGCGAGTGGAAGCGGCTGGTAATACGGTCGTTTTCGAGGATTTGCTGGTCCGGGCGGATGAGACCAGCAAGCTGGAAGTGCATATTGATACAGACGAAGGCAATGCCTGTAACCTGGATCAGGCGACCCATGTGGAATTACTAAAACAAGCGGACGATGAATGTGCCTGCCATGGCTAGGCCGGCTGGTACAGAGCTGTAGATGGATCACGGTCAGGAGGGTGGAAGTCACCTGAGCGACCACCGGGTGGGATTGTTTTCCACCGCAACGAGAGAAGTGTTTTACGTTTGAGTTCCTGTTAATTCGGAGAAGATGCAACATGGCAAAAATAAGGGAAGCGTTAGGAATGATCGAAACCAAGGGATTTATTTCCCTGGTAGAGGCCACCGACGCCATGATGAAAGCGGCAAATGTTGAGTTGCTTGGCTGGGACAAGGTCGGAGGCGGCCTGGTCAGCAGTTTTGTCAGTGGTGACGTAGCGGCTGTGAAAGCGGCTACCGACGCTGGTGCCACCTCGGCTGGACGTGTTGGAGAGGTTGTTAGCGTGCAGGTCATTCCGCGACCGCATGACGACCTGGACAGCGTATTGCCCAAGGGTTTGAAGAAATCCAAGTCCTAGGAAGTTGTTGCCGGGGTCCAGGTGGCTCCCGGTTCGTGACAGATTTAAGCGAGTTCATGTAAGGGAAAGTGAAAATGCAAGAAGCAATTGGAATGGTCGAAACCCGAGGTTTAATTGGTCTGGTCGAAGCGACCGACGCAATGGCCAAGGCAGCCAACGTCAAGGTGCTCAAGCGCGTTGATATCGGTGGTGGCCTGGTTACCACCGTGGTCAGTGGCGACGTCGGCAGCGTGCGAGCTGCTGTCGAAGCGGGTGCCACGGCTGCCACGCAATTGGGTGAACTGATCAGCAGTCACGTGATTCCGCGGCCGGCCGAAGGTGTGATTGATGCGTACCTGTCCTAGAAAGACAGTTCGTAACGCGGTGTACGTTGTTCGTGGAGGACGGTTATCACGTCCTTGTTCATTCGTGGACAGGGGGGCGAAACGGTTTTCCAGGGCCAAAGAAAGGATTCGTGGATCATGAAAATCCTGGTAGCCAACCTGGGGTCAACAAGTTTCAAGTATCGGCTGTTCGATATGGCAGACGAGAAACAACTGGCACGTGGTGGAATCGAGCGAATCGGTGCCTCCCAAAGCGATTGTTTCGTTGAGATTGCCGGATCGCGACAGGAATTGACGGCAGAAGTACCCGATCATGCGGTCGCGGTGCGCCAATGCCTGCAGCAATTGACCGATCCGGAACAGGGATGCCTGCAGGATGCAGCGGAAGTTGCTGCGATCGGCTTCAAGGCTGTACACGGAGGCCGTATTAGTGGAGTGCAGAAGGTGGATGACGAGGTGCTGGCCGCCATGGAAGCCATGAACACGGTGGCTCCAGCTCATAATCCTCCCTACATCGCAGCCATGCGGCAATTGGCCGAGCGACTGCCTGAGATTCCGCTGATCGCCGCTTTTGAAACAGGATTTCATGCCACGGTGGCAGAACATCAACGTTGGTATGCGATTCCCCACCAGTGGGGAGAGCAGTTGCATATCAAGCGGTGGGGATTTCACGGTGCCAGTCATCGTTACATTGCCTATCGGACGGCTCAACTACTAGAGCGGAGTGACGCACGAGTTGTTTCCTGTCACCTGGGGGGTAGCAGCAGTCTCTGTGCCATCCGGGGTCAACAGAGTGTCATGACCTCCATGGGAATGAGTCCGCAGACGGGAATCCCTCACAATAACCGCGTGGGTGATTTTGACCCGTTTGCGTTACCAGCCATCATGCAGGCCACGGGAAAGAGCCTGGAAGAAGTATTGGATGAACTGGCTAACCAGGGTGGGTTACTGGGACTGAGTGGAGTGAGTGGCGATGTGCGGGACCTGCAACAGGCGGCCGCGGAAGGGAACAAGCGAGCTGGCCTGGCGTTGGACCTGTTTGTCGGTGAAGTAAGGCGTTACCTGGGTAGCCTGCTGGTGGAACTGGGAGGTGCTGAGGCGATCGTCTTTACCGGTGGTATTGGAGAGAACAGCGAGGAGATACGGTCGCGCGTCTGTGCTGACCTCCAGCAGTTGGGGGTTGAGCTGGATCCGGCGGCCAATACAGCAGTCGACGGTGAGTGCTGTATCAGTAGTCCGGGAAGTCCAACGCAGGTCTGGGTGGTGCCCACCAATGAAGAATTGATCGTGGCACGCCAGGCCCAGGAACTTTTGGAAGGATAAATCATGTTTGTAGCACGTGTTGCCGGATCGGTTGTCTCGACACAAAAAGTAGACGCGATGGTCGGTTACAAGTTGTTGGTTGTCGAGCCCTATCGGCTTGAACAGAAAAAACGAGACAGCCTCAATACAACCGGGCGGACCTTCGTGGCCGTCGACATGCTGGGCGCCGGCGAGGGTGAGTATGTACTGATCACGCAGGGATCCAGTGCGAGGCTGACGCCGGAAACCAGGGAGATGCCCATCGATACCGTGGTCGTGGGGATCGTAGACCAGGTCACCGTTGACCAGGAATGTGTATACACGCGAGAGGATGACGAGTAGCGAACAGCGACTCTGTGAATCGGAATAACTATCCAGAACCAGGGAACCCAGGAGAAGAGAGTGCCCATGACCTTGCAAGTAAATGAATCGATGATCCGTAACGTGGTAGCCCAGGTGTTGGCCGAGGTAGGGCCGGCGCCCGTCGTAAGTGGTGCTTCCCAGGATGGACGTTACGGCGTCTTTGACTGTGCCCACGAGGCGGTTACCGCGGCGCGGCAGGCCTTCGAACAGCTGTCGGAGCGGACGATCGATGACCGCCGGCGCATCATCGACCATATCCGGCGGATCTCGATCGAGCAGTCTGTCGAACTGGGTACGATGGAGATGAACGAAACCAAGATCGGGCGACTGGACCACAAGATCAACAAGTTGGAAACGCTGGGCAAGCTGACTCCTGGCATCGAGTTCATGACCAGCCAGGCTTACACGGGCAACCGTGGACTGGCCATCGTGGAACATGCACCGTTTGGTGTGATCGGGGCGATTACGCCGGTGACTCATTCGTTGCCCACCATCACGGGTAACGCCGTCAGCATGATTGCGTCCGGTAATACACTGGTCGTTAACCCACATCCCAGTGGCAAGCGAGTAGCCGCCGAGGGTGTTCGCCGTTTCAACCAGGCGATCTACCAGGACCTGGGGATCGATAACCTGATCTGCGTGATTGCCGAGCCAACCCTGGAATCGGCGGACGTGATCTTTAACCATCGGGATGTGGCCCTGATCTGTGTGACCGGTGGACCGGCAGTTGCCCGGGCAGCCTTGAGTGCCAACAAGCGTGCGATCGTGGCAGGTCCCGGAAATCCACCGGTGGTCGTCGATGAAACTGCAGATCTGGATCGGGCGGCACGTAGCATTATCCAGGGTGGCTCTTATGACAATAACCTCCTGTGTATCGGCGAGAAGGAAATCTTCGTGGTGGACAGCGTCTGTGATGCACTGATGCAGGCCATGGACCGCGCGGGGGCCGTACGACTCAATAACCAGCAGATCGATCGCTTGACGTCCAATGCCATCCAGGCCGTGGGCGAGGGGGAACATCGTCACGATGCTCCCAGCAAGGAGTTCCTTGGTAAGGATCCCGCGGTATTGGCTGCCGGTGCTGGTATGTCACTCAATCAACCCACGGACCTGCTGTTTGGAGAAACCTCGGTCGATCACCCGTTCGTGACCGTTGAGCAAATGATGCCCTTTATCCCCGTGGTTCACTGTCGCGACGTGGACCAGGCAATTGAGTATGCCCGGGAATACGAGCATGGTTTTCGGCATACGGCCATCATTCACTCCAATGACGTGCGGAACATGACCAAGATGGGGCGCGTCCTGGATACGACGCTGTTTATCAAGAACGGACCATGCATGGCCGGGCTTGGACTTGGAGGCGAGGGCTACCTCTCCTTCTCGATCGCCGGTCCGACAGGTGAGGGTGTTACGACCCCCATGACGTTTACACGGGAACGACGATGCTCGTTGGTCGAGGATCTCTACGTGCTGGGTAAGTAACGAAACAATTGGTACGGGAAATAAGTAGCATGCAATTGGCACACGTCATCGGGACCGCAACGTCCACTGTCAAGCACGACTCGCTAACGGGCAGCAAGCTGCTGGTAGTGCAACCGTATGGCGTGGATGGCAAGACACCTGACGGACTCCCGTTGCTGGCCGTGGATGTTGTTGGCTCGGGACGAGGTGAGTGCGTGATGATCACCAGTGACGGGCGTTTGGCACGCGAGGTATTGAATACGGATGCGACCCCGGTTCGCTGGACCGTGATAGGAATTAAAGACTGATGGCATTATCGAGTCACGATATCGAACGGATTGTTGCCGAGGTGATGCGGCGTCTGCTCGCATCGGGAGTGCAGGTCCAACCGGATCCTGGAAGTCTATCGGGAATTGGTTCCGTCACCGCCAAAACAGCAACCTATACTGTTACTGAACACGTGGTCAGCCTGGCCGTTCTCGAGGGACACCTGGAGAACCTTCCGCGACTGGTGGTCGGGGCACGGGCGGTGGTTACGCCGGCTGTGCGAGACGTACTAAGAAAACATGATATAGCCCTTGAACGAGCCGGTGCGTAGCCCGGGAGACGAGTTATGAAGATAGCCAGGATTCTAGGAACCGTGACGTTGAATCGTTGCCTGCCCAGTTTCGAGGCAGCCCGGTTGCGATTGGCCGTACCGCTGGACCTGGAAAACCTGGGAGAGAAGTCGGACCCGGACCTGCTGGAAACGCTGGTGGTCTGGGATGAACTTGGCAGTGGCCAGGGGCAGCTGATCGCGCTCAGCGAAGGGGGCGAGGCAGCACAACCGTTTCGACCGGAATTGAAGCCAGTCGATAGTTATAACGCGGCGATCCTCGATACGATCGATGTGAAACCGTAATCAGGAAATGGAGAGCGCAGATTCATGACCAACGTGTTTAAAATCAAGCAGGATATGTGTGAAATTGGCCGACGCATTTACGCCAAGGGATTTGCCGCCGCCAACGACGGGAATATTACGGTACGCGTCAGTGATAACGAGGTGCTTTGCACCCCGACGATGCATTCCAAGGGTTTCCTGACCCCGGAAGACATCTCCACGATCGACATGACTGGTAAGCAAATTGCCGGCGCGAAGAAACGATCCAGTGAAGCCCTTCTGCACCTGGAGATCTACAAGCAGCGAGAGGATATCCGCAGCGTCGTTCATTGCCATCCCCCTCATGCGACGGCTTTTGCCGTTGCCCGCGAGCCGATTCCCCAGTGCGTGTTGCCGGAGGTCGAGGTGTTCCTGGGTGATGTTCCGATAACCAAGTACGAAACACCAGGTGGCCAGGAATTCGCCGATACGATTATCCCCTACGTTAAAAAGACGAACGTGGTCATCCTGGCCAATCACGGTACGGTGAGCTACGGGGAGAGCGTGGAGCGAGCGTACTGGTGGACCGAGATTCTTGATGCCTATTGTCGCATCCTGATGCTGGCCCGCAGCCTGGGAGGCGTTCATTATTTCAGCGAGAAAAAAGAACGGGAACTGCTCGACCTGAAACAGCAGTGGGTTTTCTCTGATCCACGCAATACCTCTGAACACGAGGATTGCGATGTTTGTGCCAATGATATTTTCCGGGACAGCTGGACCGATAACGGGGTCGCCCGACGTGCTTTCGAGGCACCACCCGCCATGCCGGCAACAGGAAAGGGGCCATCCACGGTCAATCCGGGCAATAGTGAACAGCTCGTGCAGTTGATTACAGAACGTGTCATGCAGCAACTGGCTCAATCCACCTGATTCCGTCGCTCCTTTACCGGCGAATGATCAGCCAACCAGTAGGGAATCGGCCAGCTGGGCAGTTACCGGAATGTCTCGGCCAGGTTCCGCACGTAGTCAAGGGCTTCGTCCAGCTCCGGGGCCTCACCCCCAGGTGTTCTTCCATCACGGTCACAGGTGGCGAGCAGGACCAGTTCCTCGAAACTCTCATGTTCCTGGAGTC
This sequence comes from Planctomycetota bacterium, assembly GCA_036124135.1. Lineage (GTDB taxonomy): Bacteria > Planctomycetota > Planctomycetia > Pirellulales > Pirellulaceae > JAZADA01. Next base: position 10,473 of record JAZADA010000476.1, read on the forward strand.
GTCGTCGAGCACGACTGCCGATGGTGCCCTGCAGAAGCAGCGCAGCTGAGGGCTGTTGTTCGATCAGCCATTGGCTTCGTTCACTGATAAAGCCGTCCAGGGCCTCAAGTCCTGCAGTCGCGGATGCATCCGGATCGATGGCCTTGCCGACATCATGCAAGAGGGCTGCCAGCAGGAATTCCTCGTCGTAGGGAAGTTCGTTGCGTGCCAGGTGAAAGACTTGCAGGCTATGGTAGAGGGCATCTCCCTCGGGGTGCTGGTTACGTTGCTGTTGAACATTTTCCAGCGGCAGTAGCAACGCCTGGTAGACCTGGAATCGATCCACCGGGTCCTCGGCGGCGGCCAGCAAGTTGGGCAAGTCCAGGTCCGGATACCTGTCCTGTATGAACTGTTGCCACTCGGGAAGGCTGACACGTTTCATCGGTTTGCCAGTGATAGAACTTTTGAAATGACGTTTGACGAGTTCGGCAGGATAGACAGTCAGCTCGAGCGGGTAACGTGCCTTGACGTGAATGTGGGTATAAAGTCGTTGCTTGCTCGCCTTGCGCAGGCGTTTCCGTTCTACTCGGTAGCTCAGTCTCTGTTGATCGAGTGCGCCGGTAACGGCTCCCAGGTTATTGCAGAAGAGGTGCAGATCGATAGCGGAGTCATGGCGAATATGACCCGTCAATACGCTACCGACCAGCCGGGGTTGAAAGCCCCGGAGTTGGTGCATCAATTCCAGCGTGTGGATGCGCATGTCCAGGAGCGGATCCTGTCGCGTG
>JAZADA010000477.1:0-12326 GCA_036124135.1 Planctomycetota bacterium
CACCCTGGAACATGGGGTACTTGAGACGACCGTCACCTTCCTGGAACCGATGGGAACGCGGCAATCGTCCAGCGAGCAGCCCTTTCATTAAAGGCCAGTAGACAATCACGGAGATCTCATGACGCTGGCACCAGGGAAGCGTGTCTTTCTCGATTTGTCGTTGCAACATGTTGAATGGGGGCTGAAAGGCACTGATCGGACATGTCGCCTGGAATTCTTCCAGTTGGTCGACCGAGAAGTTGGAAACACCCACGGCACGCGTTTTTCCGGATTCGAGTAATTCACGGAGGGCTCCAGCGGACTCGGATAAGGGAACCTGGGGATCGGGTGCATGCAGGTAAAGCAGATCGACGTGATCCGTATCAAGACGTTGCAGGCTTTCATCACACTGGCGATGAAGTGTGGCAGGACTGCCGTCGAAGACACGTTCCCCGTTCGTGTTCCAGTGGATTCCCCCCTTGGTCGCGAGTACGATCTTGTCGCGATGATCATGAAGTGCTTGAGCGATTAACCGTTCACTTTCTCCATGCGCTCCGTAGCAATAGGCCGTGTCGAAGAAATTGACACCGGAGTCGAGGGCGGCTTCCAGGGTGGCCAGGCTGTCCGCGTCGTTGATCTCGAGACTGGTCATACCGGCGATCGGCCAGCAACCGAGTGCAACGGGTGAAATATGGATGTCCGTGGTTCCCAGTTGGCGGAGTTTGGGGGCTTCAGGCACGACGGTTTAATCCTGTTGCAGCGGATAAAGTGACACTGGTGGACCATCATATCAGGCGTTGAAATCTCTGCCCAGCAGCAGGCACCGTAGGTGTTACCGCTATGACCCTACTTTCGCAGGCCGAAAATCTGGCTGGGCAAACGTTTTCTTGGGGTCGAGGTGGATTTGACTCATAAAACGGGCGGATAAATAGGAAGTGTGGACAGGGTGAAAGACCTGCCCATGAGCTTATCGACCGGGTGATTATTCCAGGGATTTCCAGCAGATAGCGGGATCATCAATGCCATGACGTTGCCATCCGAATCTGACACTCCTGAACGGCCAACTGCCGAGTCGCCACGTGCTGGCTGGACAACACCGCTACTGATCGTAGTGGCGATCGGTCTGCTGGCTCCTCTCGGGCTTTTCCTGCGGGCGCCACGGTTACCAGAACTTTCCGACGGGATTCCGATTCCAGCAAAATCATCCACGGTGTCCTGGGAAAAAGTTACGATCCAGCCGGTCGTCCAGGTGGCAGTCGATAAGTTGCCTGTCGCATCGATTGTTTCCGGATTGTCCAGCCGAACTTACCAGCGTGATGTACGCATCAGCAATATCCAGATCGTTGATCTGGATGGAGATGGAAAATTGGAAGTGCTGGCTTGTGATGCGGCGGCTAACCAGGTGGTCGTTTATCGAAACCAGGGCAAGAATCAATGGCACCCGGAAGTGATTGGTAGGAACCTGCGAGCTCCGGCACATGCCACGGTAGTCGACATCGACCAGGATGGTGACCAGGACGTGGTCGTTGCCGTGCTGGGTGACCTGCTTCCTTCCGACAGCATGATCGGTTCCGTGGTGTTGTTGGAATCGCAGGATGGTAAGTATCATCCTCATCGCTTACTGGATGATGTGCGACGCGTAGCAGATGTTCAGCCGGGTGATTTTGATAACGATGGAGACATCGACCTGGTCGTGGCTGTGTTTGGTTACGCTCGTGGTGAAGTGTTGCTACTGGAGAACCAGGGGCAGTTCCAGTTCCTGGATCATATGTTACTGGATCGACCCGGTGTGGTTCACGTTCCGGTCGGAGATTATGACCAGGATGGTGACCTGGACGTGGCGACGATCGTTACCCAGGATGAGGAAGAGGTCTGGGGATTGGATAATGATGGGCAGGGCCATTTTACGCCCCGGAGGTTGCAGTTCACTCACAACTATGACGTGGGTGGTGGCGGGTTGGTAGCTACGGACCTGGATCGGGACGGTGATCTTGATTTACTGCTGTCCCAGGGAGACAACCTGGAATATGGGCACGAATGGCCACAGCCTTACCATGGATGCGTGTGGTTGGAAAACCAGGGACAATGGAAATTCAAGAGTCATCGGATTGCTCGCCTGGGTGGCACCTATGCCGCGGCTGCAGGTGACCTGGACCAGGACGGGGACCAGGACGTGGTGTTGGTCAGCATGTCCAACGATTGGCGACACCCGGAACATCCCAGTATCGTATGGTTGGAAAACGATGGGAAACAGGATTTTTCCAGGCAATGGACGCTGGATACGAAACCGGTGGAAATCACCTGCGTAGCGTGTGGTGATTTGAATGGTGATGGACGTGTGGATGTCGTTGCAGGTGGGTTTCGAATACCTACCTCGGCGGCAGATCCGGTGATCCCTATCACGGCCTGGATAAACAGATCGGGGACGCCATGACTCGATTTCAATGGATGCTTATCGTGCTGGTTGTCGTGGAGGGAACCGCGATTGGCCTGGGATGGTATGGAAAATTACCCGGTACCATGAAAGCCGGGGAACCCAGCCAGATAAGTTACCAGGTCCTGCCGGCCACGCGACTAAATGTCCTGGATAAGGCGGCGGCAGCAGACATTCGCAGGATGGAGAGTGAGCATCGTCCTGAAAATCGCAGGGATTGGCTGAAGCTGGCAGCCGTCTACCGGACCTTTGGCTTGCTGCCGGAAGCAATATTCTGTTACCAGCAAGCTCAACAGCGCGGTGCCTTGGGACCCAAGGATCAGTTTGCCTGGGGGATTTGCCTTAGTCGGTTTGGTGAAATGCAGGCTGCGGAAGAACATTTACAGCAGGTGATTATCGCTTACCACGAATGGGCTCCGGATGCCTGGTTGCAGATAGGCTTGAATTGCCTGCGACAGGAAAAACCTGCGGATGCCGAAGAGGCTTTACGCAAGGCGATGCAAAGGCCGGCTTCCAAGCTGGCCTTGGCCAGGCTGTTATCCCGTACTGATCGCAACCAGGAAGCACTCGAGTTGCTTGAAGAACTGTTACAGGATTTTCCCAATGGGCTGCGAGTGCACCAGTTGAAGGCGTGGGTTCATGACACGCAAGGAGAGGCAGGCAAGGCTGCCTACCACCGCGACCGTGTACGGCGTGCCACGGCTAGTCTGACCACCCATGACCAGTCGCGTCAGCAGGACGACCGTTGGTTCCAGAAGACGGGCAGTGGCAAGGTTTTCTTTAATAGCCAGTTGGCCGAACAGCAAGGGAATCTCAAGCAGGCGATCGATCTGGGTTTGCAAGGACTGGAGCACTCCTGGCAGGAAGATCGTGCCCTGAGAGTGGTTTACCTGCTATTGGCTAACAGGGAGCCTGAGAATGCACTGTTACAACTAGAGAAGTTTATTGCCCGCGTTGGCGAATCAGTCGAGTCATTGACATTGATGGGTGAAGCCCTGACCGAGTCAGGACAGCCCGAGGAGGCTGTTGCGGTGTGGGAACGTGCAGTCGATTATCGTTCCAGTCGCTTCCTGGATACGAACATGCGGGTCCACGAAAAACTAATGATGGCTTACGAGAAGAACGGTGAAACCGAAAAGGCCTCCAGGCAAAAAGGATTGATGCGCCTTGAGAAAGCAATCCTGGCCTGGAACAGGAACGAGGTTCGTACCGCAATGATCGAGTTAAATCAGGCCGTTGAATTGATTCCTGGCTCCGCGGTTGCATGGTTTTACCTGGCGGAGACGCGGCGACTGCTGGGGGACGAGTCTGGTGCGGTCCAAGCGTACAAGAAGTGCCTGCAATTGCATCCCCATCATGGTCGTGCACGTCGTGGCATCATGTTACTGCGATCCTAGCTTGATCGTAACGATTGCGAGAAAAAAGATTATCACCATGTTGAACGCTATGGAATTGACCAAGGTTTAATAGTCTTCCTAGGTGGCTTCTGTTATTCTGGAAAACATGATGGATTGGGAACTCATTGTTTACCTGCTGGTGTCAGGATTCGCCCTGTTACCACTTGTTGTTCGCCTGCAAAAGGCCAGTGCCGGGATCAAGATTGTCTCAGCCCTGGTCGTGATTATTGTCCTGGCGGGTGCGGTCCTGGTACCGCCGCAAATGCGTCCGCCCGAGCAGGCTGATTTGACCGATACCACGGTTCCCATCAAGCATCTTATTCCAGCACAACGACCTGACGAGGAATTTGTCTCTTCGAAAACCTGCCGTAGTTGTCATCCGCAGGAACATGCGTCGTGGCACCAGACCTATCACCGCAGTATGACACAGGTCGTGAGCCCGGACACGGTGCTGGCTCCGTTTGATGATGTGCATCTCAAGTCCCGGGGTCGTGAATTTCACCTGGCTCGGGAGGGCGACCAGTTTTGGGTGACCATGCCCGATCCAGACATGGAACATATGAAACGACACCAGGGCGAAGATCCCCTGGAAGGTGATCCCAGGATGACGCGTCGACGGATCGTGATGATGACCGGGTCGCATCATTTCCAGGCTTACTGGGTACGCATAGCTCGGGGCAATGACATGAGCCAGTTCCCGTGGATCTGGGATATCAAGGAAAAGGAATGGTTGCCAGCCGAGGATGTGTTTATTCGACCACCTGACCATGGCCGACGTTTGCAGGTTTGGAATGACAGTTGCGTGGCCTGCCATGCACTGAATGCACGAGACAAGAAATCTTCCGAATTATTTACCGAGGTGACGGAGCTTGGGATTTCCTGTGAAGCTTGCCATGGTCCAGGGCGTGCTCACGTGGAACATTATCGTAATCCACTCACGCGTTACCAGTCACACGGGAAGAAACTGGGGGGCACCAAGATTATCAATCCGGCGAACTGTTCAGCGACGGTATCCAGCCAGATCTGCGGCAGTTGCCATAGTGCCTGGGACAAGAGTGGTTCCGACCGTAGTCCGCAACGTCCCTATCGCCCAGGTGATGACCTGGAAAAAAAAGTACACATGTTCCGGTTCGGAGACAAACTTGCTGAATCCGTTAACGAGATCGTGGCGAAATCGGCCTTCTGGCAAGATGGAACGCTGCGGGTTGGTGGACGAGAGTACCTGGCCATGACGGAGTCCCCCTGCTATCTCAAACCACCGGAAGAACGTCGGATGAGTTGCCTGTCCTGCCATTCCATGCATCAAGGTGATCCGAATGACCAGTTAACGGCCCGGATGGACGGTAATCATGCCTGCCTGCAGTGCCACCAGGAATTCAAAAACCGCATCCCTGAACATACCCACCACGCGGCCAACTCCTCGGGCAGCAAGTGTTACAACTGCCACATGCCCCATACGTCCTATGCACTCTTGAAGGCGATTCGAAGTCATCGCGTCGAGGTTCCCAGCGCTTCGGTAAGTGCCGCTGTCGATAAACCGAATGGTTGTAACCAGTGCCACCTGGATAAGAGTTTGCAGTGGACCGCCGATTACCTGGAAAAATGGTACCAGGTCAAGACAGAACCCCTGGCGCCGCAGCACCAGACGCAATCGGCTACGCTGGCCTTGCTTTTGCGGGGTGATGCGGCAGAACGAGCAATCAGTGCCTGGACCTGTGGTTGGCCTGAAGCCCAGCAAGCCACGGGGCATCATGGATTGGTACCGGCCCTGGCACAATTATTGACGGATCCCTACGTGGCGGTCAGACGATTAGCGTTCCAGTCGTTGCGAAGCATGAAGGAATTTGAAGATTTACAGTTCGATTTCGTGGGGTCCGAGGAGCATCGTAAGGAAGTTCAACAGCAGGTGATGTTGCGCTGGGAGAGCTTGCGCGGTACGATACCTCAACTTTCCCGTCCAGCCTTGTTACTGGATGACCAGGGAAAAGTGCAGCTTGAGCCGTTCCTGGAATTGCTCAGGCAACGTGATGATCAACCCGTGGAATTTCCAGAATGAACACGCCTGTTGCTCCTCGAAAACGAAAACGCAGGAAAGCTGCTGTTGGTGGGATATTAACAGCACGCCAGGTGTGCATGCGGCACTTGCGGTTCGGTTGGATCTCGCTGGCCGTCTTCTCCCTGCTGGGATTGATCCTGGAAGGTATGCACGGTTTTAAACTGGAATTCTACCTGGCGGAAGATATGGCAAGTCGCCGCATTTGCTGGATGGTAGCCCATGCGAGCGGTACCTTCTTGAGCCTGGTTCACATTTCTTTTGCCGTGACGATTCTGCACTTCGCAGATTGGCGGCCCAGGTCGCGACAAGTGGCCTCCTATAGTCTTTGCAGTGCCAGCCTGTTAATCCCGCTGGGGTTTTTGCTGGCCGGTTGGTTTCTCAGGGATGGCAAACCAGGCATGGGGATAGGCCTGGTGCTGGCAGCGGCCCTCCTGCTGATGTCAGTACTCTGGGGTACCGCAGTGCAGGCTGGAAAACACCAACCGGCTGTGCGTTAGGAGGCAGGCTTGGTCGGAGTGCGTTCTGTAGCAGGATCGGTGGGAAGATCTGGGGCCGCAAGTTCCTGGCGAATAAAAACCGGGCAAGATCCCAGGCCATAGCGATTTGCTCCCTCGCCGAGGATGCGAATAAAACAACTCCCCCGGGCATTGGCGGGCACCTTGATCGTGAACTGTCCAGGACCTTTTGGCAGGGGGATCTGTAGACGTGTCCAGGCCTGATCGTTCGCACGCTCGTAGGCCTGGCGGTACTGCTTCAGTGCCTGGTCTGTTGGGTCATAGGTCGTTCGTGGTGCCATGCTTTCCCGGGGAATACCTCGCCGGCAAACTAACTCGATGGTGGCGCGACCGGACCAGGGGCTGGTTACCTGGACAGGAATTTCACTGCCTGCGGCGACATGGGGAGGGCATGTCATGGAGATTGGGTCTGGATGGTGTAAGCGAAGTAATGGATCTCCCAGGAGGTTGAACAGGGCCAGGTGCTCATGTCGTTCTGCTTCGATCAGGTCCGGCCTGGGGCTGAGTATCCGGGCCATCGTATCCAGCAAGCGTCGATTCCACTGGGTCGCTTTGACGGTACTGGGAGTGGTCGAGACAAGTTCTTGCTTGGCGGTCAGGATCACTTCACCCAGTGTCGGAGATCGATCTCGAAAGTAGCCCTTGACGAGTCCCTGTCCCATGACTGACATGGCATAGGGCATGGTCATGCGGGATCCAGCCAGGACGGCCACGGGACCCCCTGGTTGTCGCAGCATGGCTTCTGCCAGGCAATCGTCCGGTGCGTCGAAGGCACCGCTGTAGCAGGCCAGCAGAATCGCGATTGCGGGTGTGCCCTGGGAGTCCAGTTTCTTGACATGGGAGCCGTCGAAAATCGGATAACGCTTCTTGCCTGGTACCACGACCTGGTCCAGGAAGTTTCGTTGCCCGTGTCCCATGTAAATCCAGAACAGGCAACCCTCGTTGAGTCGTTGCAGTGTTACGTTATGGAAATCTCGTGGATCCGGACAGTAAGCACTGCGCCAACTGGCCTGGGTTAGGGTCGTGGCATAGGGCTTGGGTATTTCCGTGGTCAGGAATTGTCTTGCCGTCGCCTCGATCATGTTGTCCGTTACTAGTCCGAAACCACCGACGCCGGCTACCAGGTTGATACGGCGACGCCATGCATGGTCAGCCCGTGGCTTTTCATAAGCCATAATGCGTTTGATGAGTCCAGCCAGTTCGTCGCTGCTGTCAACGGGAATACGGCCAATGGAGGTGTCAGGAATTCCATCACCGTCCAGGTCAGCGTACCCGTTATCGGTAGCAATCAGCGGTTCCGATCCCCAGTGAATATTAACTCGGGCTGCAACATGTTGAGTTGCAATCGTGTTTGACTGGCTTGCGGATCCGGTGCCGGCAGTGGGTGCATCGCCGATTAACACGATGGCTCGCGTGGTCCCTTTGCGTGCGTGTTGCCGGATCGCAGCACGAATGGTCTTGTACGACCCCTGGTTGGAGATCGTGACGATGCGATGTCCCTGCGTTGTGCGATAGTCGACCCAGGGTTGTAGCGTTGATTCCCAGGCAGCCGGGCAAACCACCACCGTGTCAGGGGTTGAGGTCGCCGGTTGGCTGGTGGGTGTTACTCCGACTAGCAGGATAGCGAGTAGAAGTTCAGTCATGCGTTTTCTTTGCCAGGAGAATAAGTCAGGCCAGGCAGCCAATGCCTGGTGAGATCATGCAATTGTAGTGTGGTCACTGTTTCATCGGCAAGCTGGAATTATTTCGCACTCAGCAGAGCGTCGTCGTTATTACATCCTTTCCGGACTTTGCAGGAGTCGGATGGTTCAGGTAGCATGATGGAATGAAATCGTTAAGCCATCTGGGGCTATTCCCACTACTGCTATTTTTCCTGGTCTCGACCGGTTCTGCGCAGGATGGAGCTGCTGCCGGCCAGGTGCAGATCACAATGCCAGGGAATGCCGAGCCGGGCAGCCAGGAAGCGATAGCATTCCTGGGGCCACAGCAGAAAACGCATGCGGCCACCGCCAAGCCTGGCGCTCGGTTCAAGTTGGTGTACCAGAAGAAGGGGCCACGTGACGAGACTCGCGAAATTAAGGTTGCCCACCAGGCAGGCGTGACGATTTTCGATGTTCGAGATCAGTTTGGTATCGGAAAAGGAACCATCCAATTGGCTTCTGGAACGTGGCCAGCAAAAGTCCTGGTGCGATTGCATCTTGCCGGACTGGAAGGATTTGGTCTGACAATCGGTAAGAAAGTCCTGGCACGCTCGGATCTTAAAGTGCGTATGCTTGATGCCAGGGGGAAGCCTTTGCCCGGTCGCTACTTGCTCAAGCCGGCCAGCCCCGGTTCTTCCAGGAAAATTGCCGGTTACTATGAGGTCCAGGTACCTCCCTTGCTGCTCACCGCCGCTACCAAAGAGATCAAGTTAAGCTGGGTCGATTTCTATCGACGTTAGGCGTAAGTTCTGCCTGGGCGATCGTGGTCGCCACGGTCAGTCTGCTTTAAGTCCATATAGCTCGGCAATGGTCTTCACGAACGGCCGGTGACGTTGCGGTACGGCCCCGTACCATTTCTTCAGGTATTGCTCGAAAGTTTCGCCCGCGGGTGACGGTTTACTGTTGAGCCAGCGAACGGCCTCCCAGTGAGTTGGCTGTTTCTCGAACAGGTGTAGCAAGACAATGGACATGGCTCCGTTGAGCTCTCTTTCGGTAGATTTTTTTCGCAACGTTGCCTGGTGCTTTTGATAGAAAGCGGCCAAGCCCTTGCCATGGATCTCAGCGAGGTTAGCCCGTTTCGTGATGATCTGGTCGGTATAGTTGCGCAGGGCATCCCGGTAGTCTTTCCAGTTGGAATAAGGTGGATCTGTTTTCCAGGACCGTGCCATGGCTCGCATGACAAACAGGGATGCGGTCTCGCAAAGAGTTTCTTCAAACCAGAGATTGCCCGAATCGTCCTGGTCGTAGCCACACAGCACATGACAAAACTCGTGGGCAAACTGGTATGAGTATTGCGACCAGAGAGTCTTGCTCGTGTCCAGTCGCATGACGATTTCGTTCTTCGCGTTTCGCTGGTACAGGGATATCGGGCCTGATCGTCCACGAGTTACCACGATGGGTTCGATCCGGTAGCCAGGAAAGAATCGCCACAGTTCGCGGCCGGCAGAACTGACAATGGCTCGAATGTCTGCCTCACTGGCGTCAAAGCCATTCGCATCGATCCGTATCACGGGCACCTGGGGATCGGCAAACGTAGGGGCCTGGGCCACGACGTATTGATTGGAAAACAGCAGCATTGCCAGTAGGAGGGCGGCATGGTGGCCGGCAGAGCATCTCTTTTCCTGAGCCTTGATCATCACGAGGTTTCCTTGGGGGTAGTTGCCAGGGAGGCCAGGTGTTAGCTGGAGACATGGTAGGTAAAGGCGAAAGCGGGTGAAGGGAATCGAACCCTCGTAGTCGGCTTGGGAAGCCGATGCTCTACCATTGAGCTACACCCGCAGGACTTACCGGTTATGCCATACGCACCAGGGGTGGTCAAGTCGCAGCCTGTTTGCGTAATGCGGTCCCATGGATCATAATTGTCAACGTTCGTCAGGCATGACGAGTCAGGGCAAGGTACTGGGAACGATCGAGGGCAAGCATGCTGCGAGAGAAACAAGTAGGAGTGTCTGTGTGTCGTCGTGTCGCGATGGTCCTGGTTGCTGTCCTGCTATTCGTTGGCAGTAGCGAAGTGTTTTCGCAAGAGGAGTTGCCTGTTGTGAATGGCTTGCGGATTCGGCTAGCCAAGGACTGGCCGTTTCCAGTCACGAGCGATGGCGAAAAAATAACCGGGCGACTCTACCTGTTTACCACGAAAAAGGCTGGCACGGATCCACGGCGAGGTCCGAACTGGTTCTCGCCGGAACCTTTTTATGGACGGGATGTTCGCGAGGTGGCTCCCGGGGATTCGCGAGATCTTGATGATCAATGGGATGGTTTTCCGGGCAAGCTTTCCGAGTTGGAGCCTGGCGATTATTACGTGCAGGCGCTGCTGGATCGTGATTTCTATGCGTCTGATCATAATCGTGGTGTCGGTAACTTTTATAGCAAGGTGCACCATGTCCACTGGGTTGGAGCAGGTGGTAAGGGTGGTGAAGGCAAAGAGAAAAAGCCGGTTGCCCTGGAACTGGTCTTGGACCAGGTGATTAACGAGCGACCGTTTCCCGAATCCAAGTGGGTCAGGGAGTTGAAAATTTATAGTCCGCGGTTGTCACTGTTCCATGGGCGTGAAGTGCTGACGGACTGTGCTGTCAGCCTGCCAGCCTCGTACTTCGACGAGCCCACTCGACGCTACCCAGTGATTTACGTGGTTTCCGGATTCGGTGGTACCTACACTTCCATGGCCAGGAGGTACCAGCAAGGTGCACCGCCGGCGGAAGAAGGTGAGGCAGAGTTCATTCGCATCCTGCTTGATGGACAGTGTAAGTGGGGACACCATGTGTATGCGGATAGTGCCACCAACGGTCCGCGAGGCGCATCCCTGGTACACGAGATGATTCCCGAGATCGATCAGCGTTTCCGGACGGTGGCAGCTTCCACGGCCCGGTTCGTGACCGGGCATAGCTCAGGTGGTTGGTCGTCGCTGTGGTTGCAGGTGAATTACCCGGATACCTTCGGTGGTGTCTGGAGTACATCACCGGACCCGGTGGATTTTCGCGATTACCAGCAGGTAAACCTTTACGCCAGGCCGCCACTGAGCCTGTACTTTAACGAGGAAAACGAGCGGCGTCCGATTGCTCGGCAGGGGACGCGTCCCGTGCTCTGGTATGAATCGTTCGGTCGCATGGATGATTGTCTCGGACGGGGAGGGCAGTTGAAGTCGTTCGAGGCAGCTTTTAGTCCCCTGGATGAGCGAGGTTTGCCACGTTTGCTGTGGGACCGTGAAAAGGGCGTGGTCGATCCGGACGTGGCCCAGGCCTGGCGCAACTACGATATCAATATCCTGCTCCAACGTCGTTGGAAACAACTGGAACCAAAACTTCGCGGTAAGCTACATGTCTCCATGGGAGAGCTGGATACCTTTTACCTGGAAGGTGCCGTAGTCCAGATGATGAAGACACTGGAAACGCTCAAGAGCGATGCCGAGGTAGAAATATTGGAAGGAAAAAATCACGGTAACGTGCGGACAGCGGCGTTGGTCAAGAGACACCGACTCCAGATGTCAGAGCGTTTCTTCCGTGATCACCCGGAGCATCGTCCGCAGGAATAAATTCGGTGATTCAGCCCTGCATGAGTTGCTCAAACCACTGGATTTCTCGGGCAATTCCTGTTGCCAGTTCAGGAACCTGCAGGTCACCGGGCAACACGCCCCAGGCATAGGTTTCTATCTCGAACGCCGTCTGGATAGCTCGTTGACGACAGGTGGCCAGGCAGGACTCCACGTCGGCACGTGAGGTATGCAGGAGAGCAAATGTTTCCAGGTAGATCGGGACGTGGAAATGAACACGCCATTCAGTCCCCACTGCCTGGGCAGGATCAATTTCTTCCAATGCGATTCTTAGATCTTCAAAGAAACGCCGTGAACTGCCATCGCTCGATTCTACCACCGTCTGGTGCAGGTAACGGTCCTCTGCAAATCCAGCTAGTTGTTCCAGGGCAGCTGCGCACTCGTTTGACTCGGTAACGGCCCTGGGAAGAACGACTGCAGAAGAGACCTGCACCTTGCCGACCTGTAGACCTGCCTGCAGGTAGCGATCCAGGACGTCAGCCTGTGGTTCGAACATGACCGCTGCATGACAGACATCGTGGCACACCCTCAGGTAGCGTCGGGTAGCGTCCTCGTCGCCAGCGGGCAGTAGATAGGTTTCGAAGAAATCGACGATGTCGCCGCTGCGTTGTAGGAAACAACCAGGCTCAGGTTCGAGGCAGATCGATATGCAACGTCCTGTCTCCTGCTCGAGTTGAACCAGTTGCTGGACGACTTGC
>JAZADA010000478.1:0-11308 GCA_036124135.1 Planctomycetota bacterium
GATGGTGGCTATCCGCAGGCTGGTTGTCAGCGACCTTGTTGCGTCAGGGCCAGGGAAAATACGGAGCTGCGCCATGCCGTGGCCGCGCTGGGTATCGTCGATCCGGCCACGGGAGATAGCTGGTTGATCGATGCCACCCCTGATTTTCCGGGGCAACTGGCAGCGCTGCAGCAAGCAGGTGGTACGACACTGGCCGGGATCTGCCTGACACATGCACACATGGGCCACTACACGGGTTTGATTTACCTGGGCAAGGAGGCGATGGCGGCCAACAAGATGCCCGTCTTTGTGATGCCCCGGATGCATTCATTTCTGCAGGAACATCAGCCCTGGTCGACGCTCGGTACAGCGGGTTACGTGCAGTGGCAGGAGTTGGTAGCAGGCCGTCCGCTGGTGCTGAATGACCGTCTTCAGGTCACGCCCTGGGTCGTGCCACATCGAGCAGAATTTTCGGAGACCGTGGCACTGGTTATCAGCGGACCCTCGCGACGTGTGTTGTGGGTCCCGGATATTGACGACTGGGACCAGGGGGACGTGGCACTTGAAACGCTGCTGGCAGAAGTTGACGTGGCTTACCTCGATGGCACTTTTTTCGACGCCGACGAACTGGTGGGGCGTTCGCTCTCTGAAATTCCACATCCTACCGTTGCGCAGACATTGCAGCGATTGAGTTCGCTGGCAGAGACGGAACGATCCAAGGTGCGTTTCGTGCACTTGAACCACACGAATCCACTGCTTGATGAGACCAGTTCAGCTTCCCAGCAGGTAGAGCAGGCGGGGTCGCAGGTGGCCCGACAGGGCGAACAGCAGCAGCTTTGAGCAATCCTGGTTTAGCGGGAGGCCGGGGCTTTTCCCTGGGGCTGGGACGCTTTCTTGACCGGTTGGGGCAGTGGGGTTTCCAGGGAGCGGTCAGCTGCCCACAACAGGGATCGCCAGAGCATCGATTCCAGGCCGGGCGTTTGTTCGGGGTGTGGTCCGAAGCAGACCACGCGTCCTTTGCCGTAGCTACCGGAGACGACGGCCGGGGAATTAATCATGACCCCCTTGGGGCTGTCATTTTCCGCCACTTCCGAGCGATAGAAAGCGAGCGGTTGAAAGTCGGGAATATCGGCCGAGTTGGCCGGGGCCAGGATGGGACCGTTGGCATACTTGATATCGGTCGGGTGTTCCAGTTTACCGAGCATGTTGTGCCCGGGCGGTGTGAGTTCGATCTTGACCAGGGCCCGCCCACGCCTCCACTTGGAAGAGACGGTCTTGGCGTCCAGTACGTTCAGGCCCCAGGAAAATCCCTCGCAGGCCAGGTAGGAACCGGCACAGATTCCAACGTAACCTCCGCCCTGGTTGATATAAGCTCGGACCTGTTGGCGTCCCGCGTCACCCAGTGACCTGGACTGGGCACTGCCGCTACCTCCAGAAAAGATCACGATTTGGAATTGGTCGAGGATGCCTGCAGCGATATCTGCGGGGCTGACCCGGACGAGTTGGATCGATGTTTGTCGGTGAAAGTGTTCGTGTAGTTTCGGGATGCCAGCTCCGGCCGTGCCGGGGGCATCGTAGACTGCAATTCGGAGTGTCTTGGCGGGCTGGTTTGCGGCGGTTACTGTTTCGACACGGACACTTTTATCCAGCATGTTCAAATGGGTCATCAGCCGATGCATCATGATGCGGTGTTGACGAGCACGCTTGGGAAGCCGTTGTTCTTTAAAGGTGGTTTCCAGGATCAACGATTCGATGCCGAGGTGTTCGTTGGCGGCGCGCTCCAGGCTGCTGTCGATGGGCGGTCCTCGCCGGCGAAACTTCTTGTTTTCCTGTTCGATGGTCACGTTCAGGGCAGCCAGCATGAGCGCGGTTGCCTCGTGTGATGCAGGAGTTCGCGAGGAGATGATGGTGCTCCCCACACTCTTGGAATTGATGCGATTAAAATCATAGCCCTCGTGTAGGTCGATCAGCCACTGGGGCTGATGTTTTTTGACCAGTTCCCAGATGCTGGTCGCTAGCACTCCACGTGGCGGTTCTTTCATTCCGGTACGGGGGAAGTTGCGGTTCAGGTTTTTAAGCTCTTCGGCGATTTCGGGTGTGTACCGCTTGTTGATGTTCAGGGCTTGCACGTTGGAGCGTGGTACGACGATCACCTTGCCGCGCTGGAGCTTCCAGTGGCGGATTTGTTCGGCCGCATAGGCTCCTGCTGGCTCGTTGCCGTGGACGCCGCCGGTAATAAACATCGTGGGCCCTGGCTGGCCACTGTCCTGCACGTAATAGGGCGTGGCAAAGGGAGTCCCTTCGGCCAGGATGCCCGTGGGTTGATCAGCAGCGGAGACCGTGCTCATGCCGGTCAGCAGCAGGAGACAGGTCCAGGCGTGTAGCCGAAAAGGTTTGACAGTCATGGTATGCAGTCCTCGTGAAAAAACATGCGTGTCTGCAGATGCAGGCAAGGTGCCAGTTGGTCACGTGCAGGTGGGGTTCCCAGGGTTTGATCGTAAGGAGCGGGAAGTTGTTTGGCAAGAGACGCCTGCGGTTAATCAGGACGTCATGCAGCGGTTTACATACGTCTCGTTGTCTTTTACGTGAAGTCAATGATGTTAAATGGTTCTCGCTGTAGGAGTCATGCCATGGAGACGGAACGAGATAAGGCTTTCAATCGTTGGTTTCGTCTGGCTGAACTGCAGTTGGATTTCCTGGATCGCTGGGGGACCTACAAGTTGAACGTCGCGCGGGCAGAGTTGTTGCAAGCTGCGGCCGCCGGGCAGTATGCCGTGGCACGTATCAAGCATCGTGTAGCGAGTGAACTTGCTGATGCCCTGCGTCGATTGCGACGTAATCGACGCATGTACCTGCAGCGGGCTCGGCGGTGGGCTCAGCAAGCGCGTCAGTTGGCATTGGTGCGACTGGGAGAAGAGCTAACTGTTCGTCAATGGGGTCGACTGTGGGCTGCCTTCCGGGTGTTTGAAAACCGTGTCTCCTGGGGAGTCATGGAGACCATTATGAAGGAACCGGTGCAGGCAGCGAGCCGGCGGGCGAGTCAGTATGTCTCGATTGCAAGTATCGACCGGGCGGCACAACCGGTGCCGGCTGTAGTGGGAAATGTCTATCAGCTGATTGCCTGGCTAAAACAGCAGCGGCAGATGCCACGCCGAGGGTCAATCGCCTATCAACAGGTAGTGTGGGCGTTTGGCCAGCTGACCGGGTTTGCCGTGGAAGAGATTACACGCCTGGAAAGGTTACTCAAGGCGTTGGAACGGGAGACGCTGGATGCCTGGCAGCCGGTAACGCTGGCGGCATTACCTGATAGCGTGGATGTCAAGAAGATCATCCAGGCAGGGACGCGATGACGGTGTGGTGTGGCGAGAGTTACCAGGGGGTTTTGGCTGAAGTTTCAATTGCGTCGTTTTGCGACGGTCCCTATAATCGCGCGGCATGGAGCCAGCATCCCAACCACCAAGGCCGGTCAAGCGCAAGACGCCGACGGTTTTCAAGAATCCTTCCATTTACAACCCGTTGATCGATGGGCTCTGCGTGGGGGGCCTTTCGATCCTGGTGATCACTGGTTTCTTGATTTTTGTGGCCTGGAATCCGGAAGTGGTCTCCAGCCTCAAACCTAATCAGCCGGAGATGCCGTTGGCGGAGGCACCGGCTGCAGAGGGCACGCAGCCCCAGGACCTCGTGCTGGCAGATAATTCAGGTATCGATAACCTGCTGTTGATGTTCTGGTTAACGGTTTTGCTGAATAATCCGCACTTCATGTCCTCTTACCGCTTGCTCTATCGTTCTCGGGAGCAGGTGATGCGGTATCGTTGGTCTTCGATCTACGTGCCATTCCTGTTGTTGTCTGCAGCCGGTTTTGTACTGGTAGGACAAATGGAAGTCTGGGATCCCGCTGGGAGTGCAAGCCAGCTTGCCGGTCTGACGCTTCAGGTATTGGGTGCTGTGGCGGCCCTTTACCTGGCCTGGCATTACAACGGTCAGGCCTGGGGCATGACGGCATCGTTTCTTTACATGGCGGGCATTCGCCTTACGCAATATGAACGTCGCTGCATTCGTAGTGCTTACTGGTCGTTGACAGCATTTCATGTGTACTGGTCTCTGAGTTTGTTCTTGCGCGGCAACGAGATGTTGGCGCAGGTAAAAGATGCGGTCTTCGTGTTGTCGCTGCTAATGATCCCAGTTGGGATCCACGGCTTCCGTGCCGCGGCAAGGCGAACGAAAAAGCGGATCCCACTGCCTGCCTTGTTGCCCTGGGTGGCGATCTATTTCTGGTACGGTTTAATTTGGTTCCATGACTATGCCCTGATCTTCCTACAGCTGTCACATTCGTTGCAGTACCTCTGTTTCACGTCGCGAGTGGAAGTGAACCTGGCCCGGCGTCGCAGTTCCGGTTCTGGTAGCACGATTCTTGGTGTGCCCATTTCGGTTGGCTTGCTGTACCTGGTGTTACTGGGATCCGGCTGGCTGGTCTTTGAACTGGCCAGTTTTGTCCCGATGACGACCCCGCAGGAGAAAATGCTTCAGGTGGGACTGGGGTTGTTGGCAGTCATCGTAAATATCCACCATTATTTCGTGGACGGCGCGATCTGGAAGATTAGTAATCCCAAGGTGCGGCAGGATCTGTTTGCCCACCTGGAAGCTGTTTGAAATGTTTAGCTGATACGTGAAACCGACTGCAGGAACAGAGATGACCGATCAGGATTCAGGTAAGAAGAATGACGCGAATCGCCTGGGCCCGCTCGTGGCTGCAGAAATCCACGATGGGTTCGTGCAGGGCGTGGTTGGCTCGCACATGATCCTGCAGGGTTTGTTGGCTGACGAGACAGCGCTCGACGAGCAGGTGCGTTCCCGGTTAGCCCAGGCAACGGCTTACCTGGCAAGTTCAATTGCCGAGGCGCGGCGGCTGATCGAGCAGTTGGCTCCGCTGGAAGTAACCGGATCCCTGGCTGACGAAATCGCGGACTGGATCTGCCAGGAGTCTCAGATTGCAGCCAAGCATGAGCTGATTACCGAGGGGAACCTGGAGGACCTGGATCCGTGGATTGCCGGGACGATTTTTCGGATTTCCCAGGAAGCGGTTCGTAATGCAGATATTCACGGGCAGGCAACCAAGATTGACCTGCGCCTGACGAGGGCTCAAGGCCAGGTGCGATTGGTGGTCTCTGATGATGGCTGTGGATTTGACCCGAACCAGCAAGCGGAAGGTCGTTTTGGCCTGCGGGCGATGCGGCAGCGGGCCATCTGGTTCGGCGGAGATCTAACGGTCGATTCCACGATTGGCCAGGGAACCACGATTCGTGCTGAATTTCCCGGCATGGGCTAAAGTCGCAGGTGCCAGGTGCCAGGCAATTGTCGGGATCGCTCTTGGCCAGCAGGTGGTGGAAATGGTAGAAGAATAACTCTTGAATATTTAGCGTACTGGTGAAAGGAAGCACGATGCCCAAATTGACCGTTGAAGGCGTAGGCGAATTTGAGGTCCCCGAGGGAAAGCGACTGGTTCTTGCTCTGACTGACGAGGCGGGCGTAGACCAGCTACATGCCTGTGGTGGTCAATCGCGTTGCACGACCTGTCGGGTGGAATTCGTAGATGGTGAACCGGACCAGATGACGGCGGCCGAACAGGAAACCTTGCGGGCGCGTGAAATGACGGATGTGCGTTTGAGTTGCCAGGTGCTCTGTAGCCAGGACATGACGGTCAAGGTCGTATCGCGACTGGAAGGCAGTGGACGTGAAGATGCCGGCGGTCGTCCGAGTGATCCGTTACAACCAGCGCCGGTTGAATGGGTTGATAAGTAGTCAGCCTGACTTACTCGAACTGCGTGGGTCGTTCACCGACCTGGACCGAGATAGCCACCTGCTTCTGCTTGCGGATCACGATGACCGGGACCTTGGAGTTGGCAGTGGTTTGACCGATCAGGCGAATGAGCGACGCCATTCCGCGAACATCCTGGCCATTCCATTGGAGGATCACGTCATATCGTTTCATGCCAGCGGCAAGGGCCGGTGAATCGCCTGGTGCGAATTGCGTGATGACGGCACCTGATCCCATCGGCAGTTCCAGCTTGTTTGCCTCTTCGGCTGTGAGGTCCCGAAGCACGACTCCCAGCCAGCCACGAATGACACGCCCGTTACTCTGTAATCGTTGATAAACGCTCCGTGCCACATTGCTGGGGACGGCAAAACTAATGCCCTGGTAGGTTTCGCCCACGATGGCCGTATTGATTCCGACCAGTTGGCCTCTTTCGTCCACCAGTGGGCCACCACTGTTGCCCGGATTGACGGCGGCATCCGTCTGCAGGAAGTCCTGGTAGTGACTGCCAATCTTCGCCGAACGATGCTTGGCACTGAGGATGCCAAAAGTGACGCTTCGCTCCAGCCCAAAGGGACTGCCCAGCGCCCAGACCAGTGAGCCGACATTGAGATTGTTGCTGTTGCCCCATTCAACCGGCGTCAGGTTAGTGGCATTGACCTTGAGCAGGGCCAGGTCGGTCAGGGAGTCGACGCCCACGACCTCGGCTTCGAGGACGCGGCGATTTTCCAGTTTAACCTGGATACGATCGGAACCAAAAATGACATGGCGATTAGTCAGGATAAAACCCTCGGCATCAACGACGACACCGGATCCCTGTCCGCGGGACGGGTAGGGGTTGGATCCGAAGAATCGGGATTGCTCGTCTTTCAGGCTTTCACTGGAGGTGCCTGAGACGCTGATATGGACGACGCTGGGGCCGACGCGTTGCGAAACCATCTGGTATGCCTGGGAAATTTCCTGTAGCGAAGACTGTCGTAATCCGTCACCGGCCAGGTCGTACTCGGCACGCTGCTTACCGCGTGTTAATGCGTATTGGATCTGCTCGATGGCATAAGGTGCCAGGTAGGAGAGGGCCAGCAGGAATAGCAACGGAGAGAGGAAACTTACCAGGTAGGAAGGCCTGCGGATCGCATCGGAATCATCACCAGTAGTTTTTTCTGCAGCGGGTAGTGGTTCGGATTCGGGTGAGGGTGAGACGTATGGTGAGCGGGCCCGCTGGCGGGGTGGGGGCCGGTTGGGTAGTCGGGGTTGGTGCCAATTGAAGTCTTCGTGCATCGGTTCTTTGTTCTGCTGGAACTTGAGTCGACGGGGCTACTTCGCGTTCGCTTATTATAGGCAACCCGCGAGAAAAGATTTGCGCCCGCGTGGCCAATTTTCCTAAAAGCGGCTAAAATAATGGTCTAAGAAACGTAAAAACCGTTCGAAACCATTCGGTTTCCTGGGATCCATCGAGTCCTGCAAGCGTTTGAGCCCTATGCAAACACGACCGGCGACGTATCCGACATTTCCTTCCGTTGATCTAGCTGATCCGGATGGACTCCTGATGCTGGGCGGGGAATTGAATCCGATCTGGATCCTGGAGGCTTATCGCCAGGGTATTTTTCCGTGGCCATTATCGTATGAGGGCGTCGACTTGTTGGCCTGGTTCAGTCCGGATCCGCGAGCCATTCTTGAACTGGATGAACTGCATGTTTCACGTCGGCTGGGTCGGCGGATACGCAACGGTGGTTACCAGGTTACGATGAACCAGGCTTTCGACCAGGTGATCGCTGGTTGTGCAGCGCCACGCCAGGATGATCCGGGTACCTGGATTACTCCGGAACTCATGGCTGCATATCAGCAGTTACATGAACTGGGGCATGCACACAGCGTCGAAGTCTGGCACGAGGGAACGTTAGTGGGCGGACTTTATGGCGTTGCCGTGGGAGGATTTTTTAGCGGTGAGTCGATGTATCATCATCATCGAGACGCATCGAAAATGGCGATCGTTTACCTGGTTCGACATTTGTTCGAGCGAGGATTCAGCT
This sequence comes from Planctomycetota bacterium, assembly GCA_036124135.1. Lineage (GTDB taxonomy): Bacteria > Planctomycetota > Planctomycetia > Pirellulales > Pirellulaceae > JAZADA01. The sequence goes on from JAZADA010000478.1 coordinate 7,822, forward strand.
TGTTGGATATCCAGCAAAGCTCGCTGCATTGTTCGATGATGGGAGCCAGGGAGATCAGTCGCGATAAGTATCTTGAGCGTTTACGTAAGGCGGTTGCCAGCGAAGTGTCTTTTGGAAGTTTCGCGGACGCGGCTTGTTTGCCTGTTACCGATAGAGAAATGGTGACTGGCTAGATCGATGAGTCGGCTGTCATGTGACACCAGGCGAGGTATGACTTAATGAATGATGATCAGGCAAAGACTCCAGGGCTGAGCGACGCTGAATTGCAGCGATATGCCAGGCAATTGGGTGATGGCGTGCTGTCCGAGCAAGGGCAGCTGCGGCTAAAACAGTCCACGGCATTGGTTACGCGTGTGGGGGGCATGGGAGGTCCGGCGGCCTTGATGCTGGCAATGGCAGGTGTCGGGCGAGTGATCATTGCCCATGGTGGTGAGATGATTTCACCGGATCTGAACCGCCAGGTGCTCGGTTCGGAGGCCGTGATTGGCCATCCCCGTAGCGAACCGTTTGGAGAGTACCTGCGGACCATGAATCAATTTATCGAGGTGGAGGCCATCGATCATGAGCCGGATGATGAGGAGGCGGCTGAGCTTGCTCAGCGGGTTGATATTATTGTTTCCTGTCCACCGACTTTCGAGGAACGGTTGCGTTTGAATCGAGCCGCCGTCGACGCGGGAATACCACTTGTTGATGCTGCCCAGTGGGGCATGACAGGGACCATGATGGTGGTTGAACCAGCTAAGTCGGCCTGCTTGGCCTGCGTGTACCCGGAAACTCCCCCTTTTGAAGAGTTCTTTCCAGTGGTGGGCGCGATTTCGTCAATGACCGGGACGATGGCGGCGTTGGAAGCGATCAAGATTTTGTCCGGGACGGGGAAACCCGTGTTCGGGAAAATGTTAACTTATGATGCATTCGAGGGGCGCATGACGACGATCCACCTGGAACGTCGTGCGGACTGCCCTGTGTGCAGCTGATTCGAGTTGTTTACCATCAGTGGAAATGAAGACCCATGGAAATACGCATAGTTGTTACCGGACGCAGTTATCACACGGCCGCTGCGGTTCCAGAAACACTGGTACTGGATGAGGGAGCCTCGTTGGACGATGCACTGCAACTGATCAACGACGCCCTGGAAGAGGGAGCATCGTTACCAGGCAGTTGCCTGATTGCGATCGATAACCAGCACATGGGGACCGTGGCCAGTCATTCAAACACTGCCTTGCAGTGTGGCCAGGAACTCGTGTTGATCGCGCCCGTGGCCGGCGGGTAAACCGGTCCTGGCGACCTGGCAAGGTTGGACGGCAAGGAGACTAGCCTTCCGAAGTCGCCGCCGTGGCAGCAGATTCCTCAGCCAGTTTTCCATCGCTGAGAACGATCGTGCGGGCTGCATGGGAAGCAGCCTGTTCGTCATGCGTCACTAGTAGGATGGTACCACCCTGCTGGTGGAATTGTTGAAGTAGTTGCAGGACCGCAGCCGCGTTTTCAGGATCGAGGTTGCCCGTAGGTTCGTCGGCCAGCAGCAGGCGAGGTCGTGGCAGGAGGGCCCGTGCCATGGCCACGCGTTGACGCTCTCCGGCGCTCAATTGACCGGGGCGGTGGAGCAGACGATCTTCCAGGGAAAATTGCTGCAGTAATTCTGTCGCGCGTGCCCTGTCCGCTTCGATGTCCGTGTTGCCTGCAGCCACGAGGACATTGTCCAGGACAGTCAGGTAGGGGAGTAGATGGAACATCTGGAAGACGAAGCCAACATTCGTAGCGCGGAATTCTGCCCGTGCCGTGGAGTTCATGGCGGAGATGTCCTGGTCCATCACGGAGACCGTTCCAGAGGATGGTAAAGCAAGGCCGCCGATCATAGAGAGCAGCGTGGATTTTCCACAGCCACTGGCTCCCCGAACAGCCACGAATTCACCTGCGGCGATATTTAGTGTCAGGTGGTCCAGGGCGCGAACGGTTTGGTCCGCTCGCTGGAAGTGCTTGCTGACGTCGGTCAACTGGATCATGTTCAGGTGGTCGCCAAAAAAAGGAGGGGTAGTTAACGTGGTCGCATGACAAACAAGGTGATGCCGAAGAGGAGTGCCAGGCCACCCAGGATCGCGATGCCGAGAATCCAGGAAATATTGTTGGCCACTTCGGCCGGCGAAGGATTTTGACTGACGGAATCCTTGGTGGCATGCGTTTGATCTTGTGTCGTGGCCGTCGCAACGGCGTTTGGTGCAACGAGTCGAAACCCTTTTTCCTTGAAGATTGCCAGGCCGGCCTTTGGAGAGGCGACGAACCTGGTAAATTCCTGGGCTGCAGGAGTAACCTTGCTGGAAGTCAGGACAGCAATCTCAATGGAGGATTCACCGGCATCCAGTTCAGGCACCGGGATTAGTTTTAGTTCCTCGTCAGTGACAGCCGCTGTATCCCAGATAATGCCTGCGGTGACGCGACCCTGCTTGATGGCGTCCATGATGTCATCAACCGAGGCCTCGAAGAGACCATGTTCGGTGACGTGCTCGGCCAGGTCTTTCCAGTGGCCGGAAGCAGTCAGCAGTTTCTTGGTGGCAGAGCCGATTGCGGCTTCTTCCGGGGAGCCCAGGGCTACGTTGATTTGTGGGTCAAGCAGATCCGAAATACCTTGAATGCTGGAATTGTCCTTGGCCACGGCAATCACTGGCTTACGTTTGGCTAGTGGGATCGAGGTTGCTGCGAGGCCCTTTTGATTGGCTTGTTGGAAGTAGTTGCTGCCGCCTGCCAGGTAGATGTCGCCGGTCTTGTCCAGTTCAAGCTGGGTCAGTAAGTCGCTGGAACTGCCGTAGTTTACCGCAATGGAAACATCGTGTTCCGTTTCGTATTGTCGGACGATTTCTCCCACGGGGTGGCGCAATTCGTTGGCACAATAAATTCGCAGGTCAATCTCGGTCGTTGCCTTGGCTACTGCCGTGCCCCCGGATCCGATGATTAATTCCGGAAAGAAGTCGTCGCCGCCAAGCTGGCTTTCGTTACCTTCTTCGGCTCCGAATTTATCGGCGATGCGAGCCGCCATGGCTTCCCAGTCAGATTGAACCAGCAGGTCGACGCCAGGATTCTGTTCCTTGACGGTGCAGGAGCAGGCACCTGTGACAAACTCGATACACTGGAGCAAGTTTTCTCGTGTAATGCCCTTGCCGACGTAGGGTGGCAGGGCGCGGGCTCGGCCATAAACAGCGAAGACCATCGGTTCCTGGAGTTCCTGCAGGTCACTTTCGACGGCCAGCAGGCTTTGGACGAGCCATTTTTCCTGGGGATCCTGGCGGTTCACGGTCAACCATCCCAGTGTATGAGCTGGTTTGGCAGCGGGTTCTTCCTCCGTCGCACCCTCTTCGGCAGGTTCGCCTGGGACCTGGTACAGGTCGACCTTCCCTGCGTTCACCGCTTCCACCAGGCTGCGAACCTGCTTTTCCGCAGCTTCGTTGGCCGCTGCATCCTTGCTGGTGAGCAGCACGAGAATCGCTGCTTTTCCATC
>JAZADA010000479.1:0-3754 GCA_036124135.1 Planctomycetota bacterium
AAATTGTTGATTCGGACCGCCTCGAAAGTGTATTGCATCAGCATTGCGTCCAGTGCCTGTCGTTGATTCTTTGTTGTGCGGGCGAGGCGTTTTTTGTGGGGTGACGGATCACGTAAACGACAGCAACGCCTGGTGGCTGTCGCTGCCAGGTTTCTTTCCGGAGTATCGAAATGAAGCAAGTCAATCAATTTCTTGCCGTGTCGCTTTCTCTACTAGTCTTGCCTGTTTTCGCTGCGGATGTGCCGGGTCGCCTTCCGGATCCGGATGGTAGGCCAGGTGATGTCACCAAACCGGTCAAGGTTTACATCCTGGCTGGCCAATCCAACATGGTCGGCATGGGGAACCTTAGTGGTGCGAAGAATATTTACACCGGGGTTTACCTCAGTTCCGATCCTGACGTGGCGGAGGGACCATTCCAGATCTACCGCGTCGGCAACTACAAGGTTTCCAGGCTGAATGTCTACCAGCAGGACGGTAAGCGAACCGAAAAACCAATTGCAAAAGGACAACTTGAAGTGCCTCAGCACGGCGTTTATCAATTTTACAGCGGATTTGGAGAGACTTCTTACAGTGTAATGAAGCTTGATGGAAAAGAAGTTTATCGTCGAGATCGAGGGGGAGAACCCGTCAAGCAGGATGTGGCCCTTGAGCCGGGCAAGCGTTACGCATTCGAGATTTCCGGTTTCAAGGTGTCACCACCAAGATTCTGGATGCAGAAAACGGATCTGCTTGGTAATGGTGATCTCGAAGCTGTGGCCAAGCGGGAAGGGAAGTTTCCGTGGCTCGTGGATGGTGAAGGTAACTGGACGGTCCGTAACGACGTTTACTTCCAGGAAGCGCGGCTGGCGAAAAACGGTCAGGGATCCCCCCTGAGCCCTACTTCCAATGGTAAGTCCATTGGGCCGGAACTCGGCTTTGGCCACGTGCTGGGAACATTTCATGACGAGCAGGTGCTGCTGATCAAGACGGCCCAGGGTAATCGTTCACTTGGATTTGACTTTCGTCCACCGTCGAGTGGACGCACTGACCCGGACAATAAATTCGAGGCGGTCGAATACAAGCTGATGGTAGAAGGCGTTCGCAAGACACTTGCTCAAATCGACAAGGTGGTTCCGGGCTACCAGGGGCAAGGCTACGAGATTGCGGGGTTTGTCTGGTTCCAGGGGCACAAGGATAGTTTTAATGAAACCCTGATCGCGAATTACGAAAAGAACCTGGTGAACCTGATCAACGATGTCCGCAAGGAATTCAAGAAACCTAGATTACCCTCCGTGATTGCGACCATCGGTTTCGGCGGACACGATATGCAGGAGAAATTTGTACGGATCTTTAAATCGCAGTTGGCCGTCGGTGACCCGCAGCGACATCCTGGGTATGCAGGTAACGTCGTGTCTGTCGATACACGCGACTTCTGGCGTGAAGTTGATGAGTCGCCGAAGGGCGAAGATTACCACTACAACCGTAACGCCGAGACCTACATGCTGATCGGCGACGCCCTGGGGCGATCGATGGTTGGGTTGCTGGGCGGGAAAGCAGCATCGCTTCCCCAGGCTGCCCGTCCCAAGGTCCCCGTGCAACAGCAGGTGGAGGATCTCTCCGAGGATGAGAAATTGGCGGCTCAGCAGGCGCTCGGGCCGATCATCTTCGACGGTATCGCGGCGTCGTATGTAGCGAACCCACGTTACAACAAGTCACTGTTGCAGGAGGCTGCTGGCAAGCGGCCTCAACGAGCGAACCAGTTCCTTCGTGGCGCGATGTACGGCTTGATTAACTGCTACCACGCGGCTGGCATCGACGACTACGATTGGCGACCCTTTGGGCCGGATCTAAGCAAAACACCGTGGGACTACTTTAGCTTCGACCCACCTGAGACCTTGCCTGTCGAGAAAGGTAATCGTTACCGCAAGGTGACGTATCCAGCCGGGATGGAGGAATGGGTCTTGCCTGGATTTGATCCGGCCGGTGCTGGTTGGAAACAAGGCCTGCAACCTTTTGGACAGTTGGATGGTCAAGCGGAACCACTGTCTGAGACATGTACGGCAATATTCTGTCGTTGCGGTGAGAAACCAAGGACACTTTGGGAGAAGGAAGTCCTGATGATCCGTGGCACGATTCATCTTCCACCACTCAAGGAGGGGCACCGCTATCGGATCGTGGTGGGCGGATCGGCGCACGTGAATTCCGGAGAAGGTTACGCGCTTTACGTGAACGGGAAGCTGCTGGCCCAATCGGAAACCGGTGTTGCCGTTCGGCAAGGTGGACAACCACGTGGAGCATTGATTTACGACGACCTGCGTAACGAATTTAAAGGTGGTAAAGTCACTATCGCAGCGACAAGTTTTCTGCGTTATAACCACCCGCGGCGCGGTGTGCAGCCACCTCGTGGGCACTTCAGCCTGTGGGTCGAGGAGATGCGCATTCCGCCAGGCCTCGGCGGAACCCCTTGATTTGACAGGTGGCCGCTGGAGAAACAAGCACAGGAAAAATGTGCAACCGTAAATCAAGCGTGGCGTTTTATTGATTTTTGACTACCGAACAGTTTACGAGAATGGAGAGTGGCTATGTCGCAGTTGAACCGTCGGCGGTTTCTGCACTCAACTTCCACCCTGGCCGCGGCTGGGTCGCTGGGAGTTTTTACGAGTAGTTCCGTGGTGCGGGCGGATTCCCCGAATGCACGTCCCAAATTTGCGGTAATTGGTTGCGGTGGCCAGGGTACAGGTGACGGCCGACGGGCACTGAATCACGGTGATATTGTTGCTGTCTGTGACGTGGACACGTCACACTCCGCATATGCCAAGGCCGCCTACACGCGACGGACCGCAGCAAAAGGTAAACAGGTCAAGATCGATGTGTATGACGACTATCGAGCGATTATTGATCGTAATGACATCGACGCTGTTATCTGCGGTACCGTGGATCACTGGCATGTGAAGATTAGCGCCGAGGCCCTGAAATCAGGGAAAGATGTCTACTGTGAAAAGCCGCTCACGCTGACTGTTGAGGAAGGTCATGTCATTTCCACGGTCGCCAAGGAAACGGATCGGATCATCCAGGTCGGTACACAGCAACGTTCCGACGAGCGGTTCTTAAAGGCAGTCGCAATCGCGCATTCCGGCCGGCTTGGGAAAATCAAGAAGGTTACCGTTGGATTGAATCACAATCCTTTTAGTAAGCCGCTTCCCAGGGTTGCGCCACCCAAGACACTCAACTGGGATCGTTGGAAAGGTCCTACCGAAGACGTGCCTTACCGATTCCTGAAAAACGGAAAGGCGGGCCAGACGCTGGTGCGCACGCTGGGTGACGGCAGCATTGACGCCTCGAACTGTCACAAGGAGTTTCGCTGGTGGCTGCAGTACAGCGGTGGCAAAATGACGGACTGGGGTGCTCACCATGTTGATATTGCCCAGTGGATTATCGACCAATGCGGTCCAGGCCAGGGCCCTGTGACCATCAAGCCCGTGATGGTGGAAGCCAGGGTTCCTTTTGATGATAAGGGGAATCCAACTCTTGACGATCGTTACAATGCTCCACATCGTTTTACCGTGCACGTGAATTTCCCTGGCGGCGTACTCATGGAAATTACCAGTGAGGGCCGGAACGGAATCCTGGTAGAAGGAACGAAAGGCCGGATCTTTGTTAACCGCGGCACTATTGCCGGTAAACCGATCGAAGATCTCGCCAATAATCCACTGCCAGGTGATTGGCTGGAAGATATTTACGGTGGTCCGGTCGTTGAACACGTCAATAACTTTTT
>JAZADA010000480.1:0-2165 GCA_036124135.1 Planctomycetota bacterium
TAAACAGTCGGTGGTTCAATGGTGCTTCGGTGAACACTGGAGTGTTGAAGAGACGATCCGGATTGCTAAGCAACTCGGCTGCGGCAGCGTGGAACTCATCAGCCCGGAGCATTTCCCCTTGTTGAAGAAATACGACATGGAATGCGCGATTGGCACGATCGATTTGAGTCCGGACCCGCCCTTCGTGAAGGGCATGAATAATCCCAAATATCAGGACAAGGTCTTGCAGGCCACGCGGGATGCGATCGATGCCTGTGCCGAATATGGTTGGAAGAATGTCATCTCGTTTACCGGGATGCGTGATGGGATTCCCGATGATGTCGGTGCCAATAACTGCGTGGAAGCTTACAAGAAGATCATTGGCTATGCGGAAAAGAAAAAAGTCACGTTGTGCCTGGAAATGCTCAACACACGGGACGATACCCACCCGATGAAAGGTCACCCGGGCTACCAGGGGGATCATACGGATTACTGCATTGACATCATCAAGCGCGTCGGGTCACCCTACCTGAAACTCCTGTTTGATGTTTACCATGTACAGATCATGGATGGTGACGTGATTCGTCGCATCCACCAGTACAAGGATTACATCGGCCACGTACATACAGCCGGTAATCCCGGTCGGGCGGAACTGGATGATCACCAGGAAATTGCTTACAAGCCGATCATGGAAGCGTTGGTCGAGGTAGGCTACGAGGGCTATGTTGGGCAGGAGTTCATACCCACACGTGATCCGCTGGCAGGTTTAACGCAGGCCGTCGCGCTCTGTGACGTCTAGCGAGCAGCATTCGTGATCCACTGCAAACCACCTTGTAATGCCTCGGCAGCAGCCTGCGACTGAACCTGATCTGGTTTTCCAGCTGCGGCATAGGTCTTCGCAACCACCTCCGGTACCTTGCCTTTTTCACCCACCAGGTAGAGCGGGTTAGGTGCGGCAAGGGCCAGCAGGGCAGGCAGGTCTCCATATTTCACAGCCCCTGGCAAAAAGGCTTCATTGCGAAACGACTTAAGTTGCTGGAAGCGAAAACCCTGGGTATCGATCACCGCCCGTGCCACATTTTTTCCCACAACGGCACGTGCCGCTGCCACATATGGGCCGGCTCCTCCGGTGGCTACCAGGTGCGTCTTTTTTACCTGGTGCTCCTCTTCCTGCGTATGGGCGATCAGGTTCAACACATCGTGGACTCGCTGTGCAAACAAGGTATGGTTATAGCCATAGGTATACCCAGCGAATTCACGTGGGTTCGCGACTTTTCGTACTTCTGTGAGCCGGGTTCCATCCTTGAGGAACTCTCCCTGGTAGAGCAGGTCAGCGCCCATGACCGAAAAGCCTGCGTCCAGTAATTGCTGAACACCGGGGCTCACCGCATCCTGCTTGCCATACAGGCTTGCTTTCCCCCGGCCATCAATCCAGATGACCACCTCACCGTTCCAATCCTTCTGAGTGGGGAAAAATGAAACGACTGGCAGCTCCTCTCCAAGCTTTTTGTGCCGCAGGATCTCGTGGAATTCGATGTAACCTTCTCGATTGATCTCTGCTGTTTTTTCTGCTGTCAGCGCCGTGGGTTTCGGCAGTCGTCGACCGATGATCGTGCGAAAAGCACCGCCGACGGTGGTACGGTAAGTCTTCCAGGACTCGCGGTCACGGGGCACGAGGGCAGCCATTTGCGTAGTGGAATCTTTCTCGATTTCCTGGATGAGGGCAACTTCCTGGTCATCACCACCGGCCGGCTGAGGATGTTCCTTGTTCCAGACGGTAGTCTCATCCTTGGTCAATAGCTTGTAGTCTTTTTCCACGATAGGTTCATCAAGACCAAGCTTCATGTACTTGTTGAACCAGTGATACATGATGGAACGGGTTACATAGTTATAGTTATGGCCAAACTGGACCAGCGACTTGCAAAGCACTTTTTCTTTCACGTCATACAGTTCATAGACTTGCTGCAACTGGGGATATCCCTTGGTCATCATTTCCTTGGTCCAATCATTGGCAGCCGTCATGCCCTGGGGCTTGGGCGCAAACAGGGCAGTCAGTTCAACGTTGCCCGTACCAACACGGAGCAGGGAACAATTCTCGCAGGTACAACCTCCCTGCATCGACGTCGAAACCATTCCCTGTGGAAAGGCCGCGATGGGCCGAGGATCAATCGCACAAAGCAGGATCG
>JAZADA010000481.1:0-7109 GCA_036124135.1 Planctomycetota bacterium
AGCCGAAACGATCTGGGAGAGGCCAGCCACAGTACGCCGGCAGTGGCTGAAGGCGTGATCTACTTTCGTACCCTGTCCCAGGTGTTGGCCCTGGGGCAAGGGCCGGCAAGATCGCCGGTGGGAAGCAAGTGATTGGTTACTTCTTCTGGACCGGTAGCTTGACGCCCCAGATCGCTCCGCGTGTGCGGTTTTTCTTGATCGGGGACTGCAGGGCGGCTTGCGCTGCTCCAGGCGCCACGGCCACCAGTCGGTAGGTTCCCTTGTTTGACTTGGCAATACGCGTTAACTGTACTTTGCCCTTTTCCGGGACTTCCATTCCCAGCGTAAAGATAGGGGTGGGGCGATTGTGAGGCTGCGTCAGTTTGGTCGTCGTGTTATCGGTAAAGGCACCATCACCGAGGATGTAAATCGCATCGGGGCGCAAGGAAAGCGCCAGTTGCATGGCCGCCTCTCCGCGTGTATGCAGGCAAAGCTCTACCGTGTACAGCCACTGGTGTAACCGTTCCTTGTTCTTGCGAGTTGCTGGAACAAGCTGGGAAACCGGCGATGGCCAGAATAGCGGGTAAGCGGTATCGCTAAAGAAGATGACGTAAAAATACTGGTCCTTGTCCATTTGTTCGACCGTCTTTGCCAACTCGTTGAGAGCGGTATGGAACCGTCCTCTTGTCATGCTGTTGGAATTATCAACAACAAAGACAAAACGTCGTCCCTTGGACTTGGAACCAAAGAAACTAGCTGTCATTTTTCCCACCTTGTCGGTGAGAGATTCCATGGCAGATCCGCTGTCTGAAAAGATCGCGTTGATCTGGCTGACCAAGTCGGATTCAATGACCTGGGGGCCAAGGTCGCCGGTATCCGCAACGCTGGAGGCGAGGGTTAATTCGCTCATGTCAGATTCGTTGACCTGCGGCGAATCAAACGAAGGAGATAGCTCCTCCATGTTTTCCAGCTCTTCCGCGAGGTCTACCTCGGCCATCTGTTCCAGCGGTTCGTTCGTGTCTTGGCTGCCAGCGATGATGGCAAAATCAGCCGTGGCAGGAATTGCGATGGTGATCAGTCCCAGGATCAGGAAGATGATCAGGTGAACGATCGTGCTGATCGCCCAGGCCGGTACCTGGCGTGAACCTAACCACGATGAACCGGCGCTACTGTCCCCAGGTTCCGAGTGGTCTGGACTGTCCTGCTTCGTGGTAGACGGTTTTTGCGAGGCGTTACCATCGTCACGTTTGGAGCTGGCAAGCGAGCTGGCGGTGGGCAATGTCTTTTTCGAGGCCCGAGCAGCTCTTGGAGCCGTTTTATTTTTGGTGGGTTGAGGGTTTGTCTTCGGTGACGCTGCAGCCGCGGCAGGAGCTGGGGCCAGTGGTTTCTCCTGGGTGGCCCTTTTAGCTTCTGCTAACTGGGCCTCGAGTTCACGCTTGGCCTGTTCCAGTTGGCTAACGCGTTCCTCGGCACTGGCGGCAGCCTTGCTCGAGCTGGTTTCAGGAGTAGGTTGGGTGGGATCCATTAGGAACGCTTTAATTGATCAAACGGAATGAGATCGTGTCAGTGAGAATCGAAAAGTAGCTCGGCAACAGAACGCGTCCTCTGATCGGCAGCCGCCTACCCACCAGGAAATGTTCCAGTTCAGTAGTTTACCAGAAAATAGAAGTTCACGTCTATTTTAACAGTACTCCGAGAGTGATATGCCGCCGTTGGACCGTTCCACCTTGCGTTTATCCAGCTTTGTCAGAATGAATGGATTATCCCAAAATTTTGCGAAATCATGATAATTTGCGAGACTTACAAGATGCGGACAGGTTTACAGATACAGCGCGCTTGGCATGGTAACTACCCGGGGCGCAGTGGCAGGAACTCGGCGGCAGGTATTGGAACAATATGACAGCTGCACTGGGTTTCCCGGTAATAAGTGGATACACTAGAAAACAAGGCGTGGAAATTTTAAGTCATTGCGTGTGGTTGCTGTGATCGTATTAATGATCAGTAAGCCACTGGCATTTAAAACCGTTTGGGAGAGAAGATCTATGAAGACGTTAAATATCCTCACGATGGCTGCCGTGGCAGTCATGATGATTGCTGGGACAGCAACAGCACAGCGTGCAGAACAACCGCCTCGCGAAGAGCGGGCACAACCACAACGACCGGAAGGTCAGGCCCCGGGGCGTGAAGGCCGTGGAGCCCAGGGGCGTGAAGGTCAAGGCCGTGGAGCCCAGGGGCGTGGTGGTGAAGGCCAGCCCCAGGGCCGTGGAGCCCAGGGTCGTGAAGGTCAGGGTCGTGGAGCCCAAGGTCGTGGCGCCCAGGGACGTGGAGCTCAGGGTGGACAGCGGATGCCGCGTTTGCCGATTATCCAAGCTCTGGATGCTGATCAAAATGGCGAAATTTCGGCAAAAGAAATTGCCAATGCCGTGGCCGCTTTGAAAAAGATCGATGCCAATGGTGATGGTAAATTGACGTTGGAAGAGATGATGCCTGCCGGTATCGGTCGTGGCGGCCAGGGTCGTGGTGCCCAGGGACGTGGCGGCGAAGGTCAGCCCCAGGGCCGCGGTGCCCAGGGCCGTGGAGCCCAGGGGCGTGGTGGTGAAGGCCAACCCCAGGGACGTGGAGCCCAGGGGCGCGGTGGTGAAGGCCAACCCCAGGGACGTGGAGCCCAGGGTCGTGGCGCCGGTGGCAATACTGCTGACGTGGTTTCCCGGATCATGGCCAATGATAAGAATGGCGACGGCAAAATCGACAAGGATGAACTTCCTGAGCGTATGCAGCGGATCCTTGAGCGAGCTGACACAAACAAGGATGGAGCCCTGGAAAAGGGTGAAATCGAAAAGATGCTGCAAAATATTGGCCGTGGAGGCGGTGACCGTCAAGGCGGTGGTCAGCGACCCGCAAGACCCGCTAACGGTGAACGTCCACAGCGACCAGGCAGTAACTAGGTCGTTATTGCTTGAGATCCCTGGTGACGTAAGTGATTTATAGCGAGTCGGCGAAAGAGCTTTTCGGAATCTTTCGTCGGCTCGTCTTTTTATGTGTGCAGCTGAAAAAAACTTGGGGATTGGGAAAAATGAGCGTAGTGGCAGGATGGGGGGATGGCATCCGGGAGACCAGTTGGCTGGTGAGCGGCATCATGGCCATGGTCTTTAGCTGTTGCGCAGGATCGGTCGTGGCGGCTTCGGTCGAGGAGGCGTCAACGGTCGAACAGGAAGCTTATTGGCAGCAGGTATACAGTGGTCGACGGATCCTCGAGATCGAACTGAAGTTGAGCAGCAAGGCCTGGGATGAAATGCAGCCCGCCGGGGGAGGCCGTGGTGACGGAACGCATTTTCCCTATGCAAGTGGTACCTTGACCATCGACGGGACAAGGTTGGAGCGTGTTGGTATGCGGTTCAAAGGAAACTCTTCCTACCGCTTTTCACAGCGAGGTTTCCGGCGGCCATTTAAGATTGATACCAACCGATTTACCAAGGGGTTGAAATGGTTCGGAAAGACCAAGTTGAATCTTTCGAATTCCTTCAAGGACAGTACCTACCTTAGGGAGAAGCTTGGTTACGAGATGTTTCATGCTGCTGGGTTGCCGACACCCGGGGTAGGGTGGGCGCATGTGTGGTTGACCATTGACGGCCAGCAGCAGAAACAAGACCTGGGGCTGTACGTGCTCGTGGAGCAGGTAGACGACGACTGGGTTAAACAGCATTATGGAAATGCATCGGCGAACAGTTTGCTGATGAAACCGGAAGGAATGTTCGAGTGGCCATACCTGGGTAAGGATCTCAAGGCTTACGAACGTTACGAGATCAAGGAGGGGGAGAAGAATACGAAGTTGCTGCAGCGATTCGCGGACTTCCTGCAGTTCTCGGAGGAGAGTACCCCGGAGCAGTTTAAACGTCGCGCTGGTACCTTCCTGGACCTGGACAACTGGGCCCAGTATTTTGCAGCTAACACGCTGCTCACGAATATTGATAGCCTCGTCGCCATGCCGCATAACTATTACCTGTTGGTGGACCAGGCTGATGGTTTACTCAAGGTTCTTCCCTGGGATTTGAATGAGTGTTTCGGGTTGTTTACTGTCGGCGCAAGTCCGGAAGATCTCGTGCGTTGGGATATCAGGCGCCCCTGGGTAGTTCGGAATCGACTGCTGGAACGGCTTTTCGATTTGCCAGATTTTCAGCAACGCTACCAGGGTGCAATTCGCAAGCTTTTGGAGGGTGCCTTTGGTTCGGCACAAGTCAGTCGGCGCGTGGCCGCGTTGCGACCTGGCCTGGAGGCGGTCCTGGAAACGGCTGGTATGACCGAGCAAGTGCAGCAGATGCAACGATCAATCGATGGACCGGCGAGTCCCGAGCAGGGGGGGCGTGGGGCTCCCATCGGTTTGATGTATTTTGTCAAGGAACGGGTAGCATCGGTAGAGAGACAGTTAGCCGGTACCGAGATGGGAGTTCGACTTGAGCAACGTCGCGGCCGCGGTGGGCCGCCCATGGGGCCACCACCAGGCAGGGGCATGATTCCCGGCATCGCCGTGATCGAAACGTTGGACGTTGATCGAAATGGGATTCTAACGCGAGAGGAAATCGAACAGGCGGTGGTCAGGCTCAAGAAGTTAGATCGCAATGGTGATGGTAAATTATCGCCATCCGAGTATGAAATGCTGCGTGGACCCGGTGGCGAGAGGCCAGGTTTTCCAGGGCCTCCGCGATGAGTTGCGTGGTGGATTGACGTTGTCAGTGGACCATTCCTCTGGAACAATAGACAAACAATTGGCATTAGCTTAAGGGGGCGGTTGCTCGGGCCAAAAGGAGCCGAGGTGTGTCCACCATGAGCTTGGTAGGGAGTATGCCGAAGAGAGGTACCGTAGACGTGATCAAGTATTGGCCTGGTTAATCGCCTGGAGAGGCTTGGAAATGACGGGTTTCAATCATAGTGAAAAGGGGTAACACGGGATGGGGCAATTGCGGGATATTCTGAATATGGAAGCTGCAGGTGATGGGCCCATTGACGCCAACGCTTTGCAGCGGCTGGCTATTTTTTTGCTGCTGGCCGGGGTGATTGGGCTTTACCTGAGGTTCGTCTATAACCGCTGCAGCCGCAGCCTTTCCGATACGGATTCGACGGCCCGGGTGTTTCCCTTGTTGACGATCGTGACCGCGGCTGTCATTGCCGTGGTCAAGTCTTCCCTGGCACTGTCGCTGGGACTCGTCGGCGCCTTGTCAATTGTTCGTTTTCGCGCTGCGATCAAGGAGCCGGAAGAACTGGTTTATCTTTTTCTCAGTATCGCGCTTGGGCTTTGCCTGGGAACGGAACAGCTTTGGTTGGCACTGCTGCTGGTTGCCGTGGTTACGGTATTTGCCGTGGTGATGCGATACTTTACTAGGGAAAAGAGAAGCGGTCGCCTGCTGTTGACGCTAACAGGCAGTGCAGATCAGTTCGAGGATCTGGCAGGGAGCCTGTTGCTTACATTGGAAACGTCGATTGCCAATGTAGTCATCCAGCGATTTGACCTGCAGGAGGACGAGGGCCAATTGCGCGTCGTCCTGGGGAAAGCGGATGCTGCCCAGGAGAAATCGCTGTTAACGACCTTGCAGCGAGATTTGCCCGGCTACCAGGTCTCACTGGTTAATCTTGATGTTCTCTAAGAGAGCAGGGCGATTCTAAGGGGGCACGGGGAAATGGCTGAATCGGTGGAGCATTCACTGCCGCTACAGAAGCAATGGGAGCCACCGTTGCAACTGACCGAGCCCGCGTCCGTAGATCCCACGTTTGCCGGCAGGCGGGAGATAAAGTACGTCCTGGATCGCTCCAACCTGGACCTGGCGCGGGAACTGATGGAAAGTCGTTTTGAACGGGTCGTTTTTAATCGCCCTGTTTCTGTCGTGAGAAGTATTTATTTCGATACCGATCAACTGGCAACCTGCTATGCCAATCTTGATGGTGTCGGGCGTCGCAATAAGGTGCGTCTGCGCTGGTATGATCAGCCATTGCCGGATGAGCAGGTTTATTTCGAAGTCAAGTGGCGAAGGAGCCTGGTGACCGGCAAGTTCCGGACGCCGTTGCGGCTGCAGCGACCGTTGGCGGATCTCAGTTACCATGAGCTGAGACGCGGATTGCAGGCAGTCGTGCCCGACAACAGCCAGGCCCTGGCCCGGATCTATGATCAGCCGATCGTGCTGGTGGAATATCAGCGCGAACATTTCATGTGCCGGGAGCTGGGCTTGCGGATGACGCTGGATTACGACCTGGTGTTTTACGACCAGGCTGGAACGATGCGACCGAAACTGGGAATGGGGGTTTCGTTGCCCAGCCTGGCGCTGATTGAGGCCAAGAGTGTTCCACCAGCACCTCGCGACTTGTCTCGCCTGTTGCATCCGCTGGGGCAGAGGGTGTCGCGGTGTTCAAAGTACGTGCACGGTTGCGTTCAGGTAGGCAGGATTCCAGGATTATCTACCTGGTAAACGACCAGGAACACTCGATCACAGCGCTTAACCGGACCAGCCAGTCCAGTCGGCTTCGAGATTGTTGAATCGCCCAATCCGTTCGAGGTCACGGAGTAGTTCCGTGGGGGTTTGGTAGCGGTCGGAAGGATTCTTGGCGAGCATGCGTGCAACGGCATCCTGGAATTTCTCGTTGATTGACAGCTGGAATTCCTTGGGCGGTGTGGGGGTGTCTTCCCTGACCATGCGGACCAACTCCGGCAGGGACGAGCTTTCGAAGGGAGGACGTCCTGCCATCAAGGCATAAAGTGTTGCCCCCAGGCCATAAATGTCGGAACGGGTATCGACTGGATCCGCATCGCGAGTTCTTTCCGGCGCCATGTACGGTACTTCACCAATAAGTTGTCCGGGGGCAGTGATCTGCTGCGAGAAATTACCTTCCAAGGCCTTGGCCAACATCAGGTCAGCAAGAAGGCAAGCGCGGTCGGCGTGACGCCGCATGATGTTGGTTGGAGTTACGTTGCGATGGATGATCTTCTGTTCGTAGGCGGCATCCAGGGCGCGTCCGATCTGGACACCGATGCGCCATGTTTCTCGCCAGTCCAGCATGCCTTCAATGCCCATGCGACTGATCAATTCAGTTAGGCTCTCGCCGTCAATGTATTGCATGGCAGCCCAGCAGAAGGGGCCCGTTTT